>JAQCHR010000184.1 GCA_027619655.1 Pseudomonadota bacterium | reverse complement strand
CTGAACCTCGGCCAGTGCGCCTTCCGCCATCATTGTTTCCAGCCGCGCGTTGCATGCCGCGTAAAGAACGGCGCGAGGCGGCTGCAGCAGGATCGTCATGAACCGCAGCCCTGGCGGCGGGCCTTCCGCCGGGACCGCCTGCCATTCGGCAAGCGGGCGACCTGTCGCCGAATGCACTTCCAGTGCCCGGGTGATGCGCTGCGTGTCGCCCGGCGGCAGCCTGGCGGCCGTTATGGGGTCGACCGCTTCCAGTGCGGCATACAGGGTCGGCACCCCCTCGCGTGCGAGACGTTCCCTGACCGCTTTGCGCACTGGGTCCGGGATTTCCGGAATCGGGGACAGGCCATCCGTCAGCGCGCGCAGATACAGGCCTGTGCCGCCGCAGATGACAGGCAACCTGTCCGTTTGATGCGCCGCTGCGATTTCCGCGACCGCCATGGTGCGCCAGCGTGCCGCCGAACAGGTGTCGCGCACGGACAGTGCGCCGTACAGCCGGTGCGGTACGCGGAATTCGGCATCCGGGTCCGGCCGTGCGGTGAGAATCCGGAGTTCCCGGTAGACCTGCATGCTGTCGGCATTGATGACGACGCCGTCGAACACCAGCGCGGCGGCAAGCGCCAGCGCGGACTTGCCGCTTGCGGTGGGCCCTGCGACGATCAGGACGGGCCGGGTGTCTGTTTCTGCCTGGGGGACCATCAGCTCTTGCGGGACCGGTTGCGGGATGACTGTTCAGATACTCTAATAACGGGATGCCGGCCAATCCGGCGGTGGATCATATAGCATGTCAACAAAGACGGTCGCTGCCGGCGGGTTCGCCGCCTGGGGGCCGGGTTCATGTTGACGACAGGGGGAGAACATTATGACAGACGCGAGCCTCGAAGACCTGGTTTCCTATGAATGTACGGACCAGATTGCGACGATCACGTTGCATCGGCCGGAAAAACTGAATGCCTTCAATGACGAACTCGTCAGGGCGCTGGACCTGCGCCTGAAACAGTTCGATTCCGACCCGGACGCCAATGTTGCGATCATATGCGGCGAAGGGCGCGCCTTTTCCAGCGGCGCCGACGTGCAGCAGCGCCAGTTGCGCAGTAAGGAGGAATTCCAGAAACTCGGCGGGCCGCAGGGCCATGGCGCCAGTTCGCACGACCTGCTGGTCAAATCGGTCAACTGGAAACCGGTTATCGCCGCACCGCATGGCTATGTACTGGGACTGGCCGTGGGCATTGTTTTCGAATGCGATCTGGTGGTCGCCGAGGCGGGAACGAAATTCCAGATCACAGAAACCTCGCGCGGGCTGGGCGCGGCAAAATACTGGGGCCTGCTCGATTTCCGCGGTGCCGCGGCCTTCGGGACGGAAATGGCGCTGACCGGCCGGTTCTTCGCCGCGGAGGAAGCGAAAGAAGCCGGACTGATCAACCGGATCGCGCCGAAAGGAACCTATCTCGACGTCGCGCGCGAATTGGCGCAGGAAGTCAACAAGAACCCGCCGCTCAGCGTGCGGGCAACCGTACGCGCACGGCGCTGGTACATGCACCGGCGCAGTGAGGAAATGCTGCATATGAGCGCGCCGCTGAAGCTGTATCTCAGCGAGGATTTCCAGGAAGCCGCCAGGGCCTTCGCCGAAAAGCGACCGGCCGGGCCCTTCAAGGGGCGCTGATCCAACGTCGGCAGCCGGTAGACGTCGCTCAATCGAGACCCATGCAGTTGGCGTAATAGGTCACGGTCGCAGGCCAGTCGGAGAAGATTCCCTTGATGCCGACATCCTGCGCCAGCACGTCAAGCAGCTCGAACGCGGCGCCATCGGATGTCGTGGCGTCCTTGACGGACTGGTAATACCAGCCGCCGCCGGTACCCAGCGGGCCGGACCGCTCCAGCGTCCAGGTGATGATGTTCAGCCCGGCAGCCCTGGCTTCCCTGGTATAGGTTGAGGGGACGGTTTTGCCGTTTTCAAGGGTCACCAGCATCCACATTGGCGGAGCAATGTAGTTGACGCCCATCTGTTTCAGCACCGGCATGGAGGGGTCGAACGTCTCCGGCTTCATCGGATCGAATCCCGTGGCGGTTTCGTAGCGGTCGTCCAGATAGACCGCCTGCCGGCCGAAATCAGGTTCGCTGCGGATCCAGTACAGCACGTCTTTCAGGTTGAAGGATTGCGCCCATACGTCTTCCGGCGGCACGCCGGCGGCCTTGTATTCATCGATCATCTTTTGGGCGTAGTCTTCCTGCGTGAAGCCATTGAAGGGCATTTCGACCGACGGCGCTTTCAGTTCCGGCGTGAATTTCGCGCCGAGTGACCGGATCAGCCTGATCGATTCCGCATGGGTCAGCAACGTGCCCGCGCTTGTCGCGTACAGGTCGGTGCGCCAGGGCGCCGTGCCGTTCATGAAGCCTTCCGCATCTGTCGCCTGCTTGTTGGCGGCATCCATCTTGCCGTTCAGCGTGCGGAACTCAGCCAGGGTGATGTCGCTGGTCCGGCACTCTGCGTCGGCGGGCTTGCCGTCTGCGGCCGCGGCGAAGGGCTTTGTGCATTTCTGCGCCAGTGGCGTTGCCAGGATATTCGTCGTGGTGTGCAGGTCGTTCTGCGCATGGCGGCAGACAAGTTCCCGGTCCTTCGTGAAGGTGACGTCGCATTCCAGAATCCCCGCGCCCATCCGCGCGGCCGCCTTATGCGATTCGGCGGTGTGTTCGGGAAACATCAGGGCGGCGCCCCGGTGCCCGATTGAAAAAAGCTTCCGCTCGAAGGGCCGATCCGCGCAGGACAGCAGCCTGTTTTTCAGGTCGCTGTCTTTCATTTGGTCGATCAGGAAATAGGGGCGCGGTCCCAGTTCAATTTCGGCGGCTGTCGCGCCGGTCGTCGATGCGGCAATCGTGGCGGCAATGAGTGCGGCTCTCAGCGTGGCAGGCATCCGGTTTCCCTCTGTTCACGATACTTTGCATGAACGCGAAGCGTAAAGGCGGGGAATGACGCTTTTCTTATTGCTGTGTGACGGTTGGTTTACGTCGGCTGACCGGAATCGGCCGGATCAATCCCGGATCACATGCGGCAGGAAGCGCGAGCTGTCCTTGGTAATCGGCGAATCGTCTTCCCGGATGCCGATCCCGCAGGGCTGGCTGGCGACCAGCCATGACCCGATGACGGTGTGGTTTCCCTCGAAGACCGGCAGCGGGTGCAGGGCCTGTATGATGAAGCCCTCACGGCCATAGGGTCCGTCCACGGTCAGGGGCGCTTCGCCGGGGCGGACCATTTCGATATTGCCGCCCTCGCGGGAAAACAGCGGCTTGCGGACATGGCCGCCCTGCAGGTCGCCGGCGCGCGGATCGTCCGCGAAATAGGCGGGCAGCAGGTTCGGGTGCCCCTCGAACATCTCCCATAACAATGGCAGCAGGCCCTTGTTCGCCAGGATCGCCTTCCAGGCGGGTTCGATGAAGGTGACGCCGCTTTCGGGCACGGAATGGCCGAAATCCTCGGTCATGATCCATTCCCAGGGGTACAGTTTGAACAGGGTGCCGATGCCCATGTCGTCCAGGTCCGTGAAATGGCCATCGGCATCGATGCCGATATCCTCCATGTGCAGGAAGGCGGTTTCCAGCCCCGCCTGCACGGCGCATTCCTCGATATAGCGGACAGTGCCTTCGTCTTCGGGGGTATCCCTGCAGGACGCCAGATGCAGGCGCCCTGCGATGCCGAAATTGCCGAAGGCCTCGATCAGGCGTTCATGGATGGAATTGTACTGGTCGCAGCCGGCGGGAACGATGCCGCGCTCCATCGCCTGTTCCAGCCAGAGCCATTGAAAGGCGGCGCTTTCATAAAGCGAGGTCGGCGTGTCGGCGTTGTATTCCAGCAGCTTCGCCGGTCCATTGCCGCCATAGGACAGGTCCAGCCGGCCATAAAGGTTGCGTTCCCGGTTCAGCCAGCTGTTGCGAACATAATCCCGGAAGCCTTCCGGGATCGCCAGTTTCGTCATGATCTCTTCGCTTGCGATGGCGCGCTCGACCACCTGAAAGCACATCTTTTCGATTTCCCCGCTCGGGTCCTCGATATCGTCCTCGATCTGTTGCAGGCTGAACCGGTAGCAGGCGGTTTCGTCCCAGTAGGCGGCGCCGTACATGGTATGGAACCCGAAGCCGAGGGCCTCGGCCTGCGTTTTCCAGTCGTCCCGCTCCGTAATGGATATCCGCTGCATGGGGTCAGCCGCCGAAGCTGCTGGACCCTCCCGTGAACGCGCGGGCGGAGGCGCCAAATACGTTACGGCGGATCGTGCTGGTCTTCGTCGTCGGCGCCTTGGCCACCTGCGCCGGCACCTGTGTAATGCCGGTCTTTCCCGCGACCTTCTGGTTGTCGCCGGTGCGGAAATTGCCGCGGTCATCGTTCGACCGGTACAGCGGCTGTGTGGCGACGCGCGAGCTGTTGGCCATCATGCTGCCCATCATGTAACCCATCATCAGGGGCATGAAGACCGATCCGCCGTCCTGTGTCGTCTGCGGCGCGATCTCGCATTGCGCCGCGCCGAAATCCGCTTCGCAATCGGCGGCGGAGGTGTATTTGGGCGCCACACGGACATGTTCTGCCGTGGCCTGCTTGAAATTGGACTCGCAGGTCTCGCGGTCGAACCCGGCCTCGTTCAGGCATTGTTCGACACTTTCGAAAACTGCCACGTTTTCCGGATTGTCGCAGGCTGCTAGGCTGAGGGCGCTTGCGCCCATCAATGCCAGCTTCAGGGATCTCGATCGTTTCATAGCGTCAACTCCGGCTCATCGGTGTCGGAAGATTGGCGGGAGTTTAGGTCTCCCGGCCACGGGCGCAAGTGATATCTCAGACATTAACTATGTGTGGTGACGGCGCATCGCTTTCCAGATCTTTTCCGGCGTCGCGGGCATTTCAATGTGGCGGACGCCGTAACCCGATATAGCATCGATAATTGCGCTGATAATTGCGTTCGGCGCGCCGGTTGCGCCGCCTTCGCCGCCGCCCTTGACCCCAAGCCAGGTGCTCGGCGCAGGGACCTCGTTGAATTCCAGGTCGAAGAAAGGCAGGTCATCGGCGCGTGGCAGGGCGTAATCCATGAAGGAGCCGGAAATCAGTTGCGCCGTATCCGGGTCATACAGTTTGTTTTCCAGCAAGGCCTGGCCGGCGCCCTGGGCAATTCCGCCATGGGTCTGGCCATCGACGATCATCGGGTTGATCACGCGGCCGACATCGTCGATCGCCGTGTACCGCATGATCCGCACTGCCCCGGTATCGGGATCGACCTCGACCTCCACCACATGGCTGCCATTGGGAAAGGCGTGGATGGATTGTGTCACCTCCGCAATGCTGCGCAGCGGATCGGCCAGTCCGACGGCCTGCGCCGCGGTTTCGAACAGACCGATGCGCCGGTCCGTTCCGGCGACCCGAAACCCGCCATCGGCAAATTCGACGTCCTCGACAGCCGCTTCCAGCAGTTGCGATGCGATCCGCCTGCCTTTTTCGATAATCGCGTCGGCGTTCTGGCGGAACAGGTGCCCGGCCAGCCGCATTGACCGCGACGAATGCGACCCCGCCCCCATCTTTACGAAATCCGTGTCGCCGGTTCTCAGGACCACGGATTCAGTTGGCACCTGCAGGAAATCGGCGACGACCTGCGCATAGGCGGTTTCGTGGCCCTGGCCGCTGGCCTGGGTGCCGATGACGATATCGATGCGGCCATCCGGCAGCACTGCCATCTCTGCGCGTTCCATCGGCCAGCCGGCGGCGGTTTCCACGTAATTGGCAAGGCCGATGCCGCGCAGCATGCCGCGTGAAAGGGATTCCGCCCGGCGCGCGGTGAACCCGTCCCAGTCGCCCCGTTCCAGCGCCATGTCCATGCCGCGTTCGAATTCGCCGCTGTCGTAAATACAGCCCATCTGCGCGTCATAGGGGAACGCGGTTGCCGGGATCAGGTTGCGGCGGCGCAGCGCCACACGGTCGATGCCCGTCTCCGCCGCCGCGATGTCGATCAGCCGTTCGATGACGAAATTTGCTTCCGGCCGCCCCGCGCCGCGATAGGCGGTGGTCGGTATCGTATTGGTCAGCACGGCTTTCGAAACCACATGCATTGCCGGGATGGCATAGGCGCCGGTGGTGACCGTCGCGCCCCAGGCCAGCGGAACATAGCTGATCGCGTGGCTGCCCAGGTCGGCGATGGTTTCGGTGCGCAGCGCCAGGAACCTGCCCTCCTTGTCCAGCTCCAGTTCGGCGCGCGTATGCATGTTGCGGCCGCTGTAATCGTTCAGGAAACTTTCGCTGCGGTCCGAGACCCATTTGACCGGTCGCCCGACCCGCCGTGCCGCCCACAGCACGAGCGCGAATTCCGGATAGGTGGAATTCCGCGTGCCGTAACCGCCGCCGGTATCGTGGCTGACCACACGGATCCTGTCTGCTGCGACGCCGAATACCGGCGCCAGTTCCATCTGGAACCGCATCACGCCCTGTCCGCCAGCGGTCAATGTGTACCGGCCTGTAACGGGATCATATTCGCCGATGGCGGCACGCGGTTCCATCGGCACGCCGGTGACCCGGTTGTTGAAAGTGCTGAAGCGGGCGACATGGGCCGCGCGGGCAAAGGCAGCATCGACCGCCACCGCGTCGCCCTTCACATCATGCACGCTCAGGTTTCCCGGCACGTCGTCCCAGATCCGCGGCGCCCCGGCCGCCATTGCCGCCGCCGGGCTTGCCACGGCATCCAGCAGCTCGAAGTCCGGTTCCACCACCTCCGCCGCATCCCGCGCCTGCTGTGCGGTTTCGGCGACGATCAGGGCGACCGGTTCGCCGACCCGGCGGACCCTGTCCACGGCCAGGGGATAGACCGGCGTGGTGACGATCGGCGACCCGTCCGCATTCTTCAGTTCCACATCCTTCGGATTGCCGCGATGCCGCAGCGGCGCCAGCCCGTCGGCCAGAAAATCGGCGCCGCTCAGCACCGCCAGGACGCCGGGCATCCGGCGCGCGGCGTTCGCGTCGATATTCCGGATCACGGCATGCGCGCATGTCGCGCGCAGGACATGGCCATGGGCCTGTTGCGGCCGGCTGAGGTCGTCGGTGAACCGGCCGCCTCCGGTCAGCAGGCGAAAATCCTCGATCCGCCGGACCGGCTTGCCGATTTCGGCCATG
>JAQCHR010000183.1 GCA_027619655.1 Pseudomonadota bacterium | reverse complement strand
CCCTACATTTAGTAGGTGTGGGTAACAACCGGATAGGCAAGGAAGATACTGGTGACGGCGCTGGTCCGGACGCGGACCGGCTTTCCGGTGGAGCCCGAGGACTGCACCGTGCGGATCCGGCCATGGGCCGGCGGCGGCGCGTCGGAATCAAGCTGCGTGCCAGCCGCCTGCAAGGCGGAACGGGAGAGAACCGGCAGTTTGCGCCAGGAGTCCATGTTGAGGACCGTATCCGGGCCGCCGATTTCGTCGAGACAGGTCCGGTAATGGGGCACGGTCGCGCGGCAATGGGCGATCAGCGCCCTGAGCTGGAGAAACTGGCGGCTCTGGATGTCCTGCGCGGACAGCCACTGCGACGCGTCGAACTGCGAATGCAGGACGACGACCGCCGCCGCATCGCCGTCGGGGACGCGCGGCCATTGCGAGGTCCGGTCCCGGGAGCTCAGAATGTAGCGGTGCGCCATCGGGAAATCTCACTCATTCAGCACCTGAATTCTCCGGATTCGTCGGTATTTATAAAATTCCGTCAATCGTTTGCCAAAACGGCGCCAATGCCCATAGCGGCGGTTTCCGCAATTTTCAGGCCGGGGCAGGATGGCAGCCCGGCGACCGGCGCATACCGTTGGGAATGTACGCGGGGACGCTGCCGCCGTATAGTCGCGGCAATGTGACACGTGGCCCGGATGGCTGACAGAGGAGACAGGGTATGGTGATGCAGGCGATTTACGAGGCGCCGCGCCCGGCGGCGCGTTCCGGCGAAACGGTCGTGACCAGCACCTGCGGCCACAATTGCGGCGGCCGCTGCGTGGTGAATGCCCATGTGGTCGATGACACGATTGTCAGAATTTCCACCGACAAGCGGGCCTGGAACCCGGACCTGCCGCCGCTGCCCGCCTGCGCGCGCGGGGTCGGGCAGATCGAGCGCACCTACCATCCCGACCGGCTGAAATATCCCATGCGCCGGGTCGGGCCGCGCGGGGCCGGGCAGTTCGAGCGGATTTCCTGGGACGAGGCGCTGGACGAGGTCGCGGCGCAGCTTCTGCGCGTGCGGGAAAAATACGGTAATGCGGCGATCCTCGACGGGTCGCGCTCCGGCAATACCGCCGCCCTGCACAGCCGCGCCGCCCTGGCCCGCTTCCTCAACCTGTTCGGCGGGTCCAGCGGGCTGTGGTCGAACATGTCCTGCGAGGCGGAAATCTTTTCCGTCCGCCAGACCTACGGCACCGACGTGACGTACAAGGCCGCGGGGCGCGAGCCGACCGATTACGTGAATTCGAAGCTGATCCTGATGTGGGGCTGGTCCCCCGCCGACGGCACCTTCGGCACCGGCACGCCGCAATACCTGAAGCACGCGAAGGACAAGGGGGTGCGGATCGTCTGCATCGACCCGCGCCGCCACCGTTCCAGCCGCATGCTGGCGGACGAGCATATCTTCATCCGGCCATCGACCGATGCGGCCGCCCTGATCGCCATGGCCCAGGTCATCGTCAGCGAGGGGCTGCACGACCAGGCCTATCTGGACCGCTACGTGCAGGGCTTCGATGAAGCGACCCTTCCCGAAGGCGCACCGCAGGGCGGTTCCTACCGGGCCTATCTGATGGGCGAACCGGACGGCATCGTGAAGACGCCGGAATGGGCGGCAGAGATCACCGGCATCCCGGCGAAGACGATCCGCCGCCTGGCCATCGAGTTCGGCACCGCCAAGCCGGCGGCGATCCAGTGCGGCTACGCGCCGGGGCGCACCCTGCATGGCGAACAGTTCCATCGCGCCGCCTATGCGCTGGCGGCGATCACCGGCAATGTGGGCATCGTGGGCGGCAATTCCGGGGTCAGCAACGGCGCCACCGGTCGCGCCGGGATCAAGTCGCTGCCGGCGGGGAAGAACCCCATCGACTCGCAGGTCGCGACGCCGCTGCTTGCCGATTTCCTGGAGAAGGGGACGGCGGGCGGCTATCCGGCGGACATCAAGCTGATCTACACGATGTGCGGCGATATCTTCAACCAGTGCCCGAACGCGCCGAAGATCGCCAAATCACTGGAAAATGTGGAATTCATCGTCGGCCAGGACAATTTCCTGACGCCGACGACGCGCCATGCCGATATCGTCCTGCCGGCGACGACCTTCTGGGAACGCAACGACATCCAGACACCCTGGGCCGGCGCGGGCCATTACGCCATCTTCATGCGGCAGGCGATCCAGCCGATGTATGAATGTCGCAATGATATCGACATCCTGGCGGAGCTCGCCGGGCGCGTCGGCATCGAGGGCTTCACGGAAAAGACCGAGATGGACTGGCTGCGCGACTTCACGAAGGACGCGGTCGACGATTTCGACAGCTTCGTGGAAGAAGGCGTGGCGCGCTTTCCGGCGCCCGAAGATGCGGTCGCCTTCGCCAAGCAGATACGCGACCCGGAACACCACAAATTCGCCACGCCGTCGGGGAGGATCGAGATCTATTCGACGGGCCTCGGCGAGAATCCCGACCCGTTCGGCCTCGGCCCGATTTCCGCCATCCCGACCTGGGTGCCCCATATCGACACCAGCGCGGAATATCCGCTCAGCCTGCTCAGCGCGAAGTCGCGGGCGCGCACCCATTCGATCCATGGCAACCAGGAAAAGCTGAACCGGGTCGATCCCGACGACATCTGGATGCATCCGGTGGATGCGGATGCGCGCGGCATCCGGGACGGCCAGCCGGTGAAGGTGATGAGCGGCTATGGTGCTTCGATCCTGCCCGTGCGGGTGACGGAGGATATCGCTCTTGGCTGCGTGTCCATGAAGGAAGGCCGCTGGTATACGCCGGATGCGGACGGCGTCGATCGCGAGGGCGCGACCAATTCGATTACCGGCGATATCACGGCGGCCTGCGGGGCCACGACCTATAACACCGCCTTCGTCGAGGTGCGCCCGGTCAATCCGGGTCCCGTGAGTCAGGAGAGGTAATCCGCCAGGGCAGCCTTGGTAGCCTCGCGGGATTTTTCGTCATGGGCCACGACCTGGATGCGCAAATCCGTCGCGCCGGCGCGGGCGTATGCCGCAAGCCCGTCCAGCACCTGCTGCCAACTGCCGATCAGATGCAGGTCGGCGGGGTCGTCCAGGCCTTCATGGGCGATGACGGCGGCATAGGACGGGATCGCCTGATACGCGGCGGAAACTTCCCGCGCGATGACCTTCGCGCCCGCAATATCGTCGGTGACGCAGACCCGCACCAGCGCCATGACGCGCGGGCTGTCGGTACGGCCGGCGCGGTCGGCGCCGGATTGGAGATGCGGCAGGATATAGGACGATATGGTCCGCGGTCCGCATTGACCCAGCGTCGTGCCCTGCAGGCTGCCGCCGGCCAGCCGCAGCATCCGCGGGCCGAGCGCCGCCAGCAGAACCGGCGTCGGCTGCGCCTCGATGGTCAGCGTCGCATGGGCGGAAACCTGCTCGCCAGCGCAATCCGCCGGTTCGCCCGCCAGCAACGGCGTCAGCGCCGCCAGGAATTCCCGCGTAAAGGAATAGGGCTTGTCCCATGACAGGCCGAGCCGGCCTTCCGCATGCGCCCGCGAGGCGGCGCCGACGCCCAGCGTGAACCGCCCGCCCAGCACATTTTGCGCGGTCCGCACCAACTGTGCCAGCCCGACCGGGTGGCGGCCGTATAGCGGCACGATCGACGTGCCGACTTCGCCAAGGCCGGGGACATCGCGGCCGATACAGGCCAGCGCCAGGACTGGATCGATGCCCAGATTATGCGAGATCCAGAAGCTGTCGAAGCCTGCCGCCGCGGCGAACCGGGCGGCATCGCGCGCTTCGTCCACCGACGCCAGCGTTGCACCGCCGGCCAGCCCCCAGCGGATTCCGAAGCGATCATTCGTCATGCCTGCTGCCTTCCATCTCTTTCGACTGGCCCGTCCGGAGACCCCGCCTCAGCCTTTCGGGCGCGGCGTCAGGTGCCTGGCATCCGGGGCGGCGCGGTGGTCGACCGCGCGCAGGGTGATCGCGTTCACCGTATAGGCGCCCATCAGCGCCGTCAGTTCCATCAGGCCGTTTTCGCCGTAGCGCGCCCGCACGGCCTCGAAGGTTTCGTCGGTGACGCTTTTGTCTTCCAGTAATTCGCGCCCGTATCGGATGATCAGCGCCTCGTCGGGTTTCAGCCGGTCCAGCGGCGCGAAGGTGTCGATGGCGTGGAAGGCTTCCTCGCGCCCGCCGGCGGCGAGGCCCAGCTTCACATGCGCCGCCCAGATATAATCCACATCCGCCGCCCGCACGGCGGTGCAGATCGCCAGTTCGGTTTCCTCCTGGGTCAGGGAGGTATGGTAGCGCAGGTGTTCGACCAGATCCGACAGCAGCGCTCCGGTCTTCCCGGCATAGGTCAGGTAGCTGCTCGGCGGCGGCACGGTCGTGCGTGTGGCATGGATATGGCGCATAGCCGCGCGGGTTTCCTCGCTGAACGCGTCGGAATCTGTCGGTATCGGTAAACGCGGCATGGCTGTCTTCCCCCTGTAGCCCTGTCATGTCCCGTCAGTATAATGCTGCGGGTACGGGGAATGATACGCAGGCCTGCGCCATTTCCGCCAGCATCAGCGCCCCCGCGGCGGGCTCTAACGCAAGAGCGCGCGCAGGGTGTTCAGCGCCCTGTCCAGATCCGCCGCCGCATAGGGCCGGGGCGGATGGGCGCCCCAGATCGGGCCGGGCCAGGCATCGTCGGTGCGGAAGCGGGCGACGACATGGATATGCAGTTGCGGCACCATGTTGCCCAGCGCGGCGACGTTGATCTTGTCTGGCCTGTGCAGCGTTTCCAGCGCGCGGGAGGCGCGGGTGATCTCGGTCATCAGCTGCGCCTGGTCCGACGGATCGAGGCGGTGGATTTCGGTCATGTCGGCCCGCGCCGGGACAAGGATCAGCCAGGGGTAGCGGCTGTCATTCATCAGCAGCACCCGGCACAGCGGCCAGCGAGCCGCTTCCACCGTATCGGCGGCCAGCCGTTCATGCAGCGCGAAGTCAGGCATCGCCGATCGTCATCCCTTGCCGCACGAAACCCGCCTTGCCCTGACCGGATCAGAACGCCTTGCCGGACCCTTCGCGATACTTGTTCGACGGCACGAATCCCGTCTTCACCGGCTCGCGCGGTGCGGGCACCCAGAGCACGCGGTCCGGATGCATGCCCGCCCCGTATACGGCCGAGACGGCGGAGCGCCGCATGCGGTTCAGCAGGCGGGTATCCGCGATGCCGACCTTCGGATGGGTACCGCCATTGTCGGCGACGATCTTCTCCCAGGCCGCCTTGCGCGCCTTCAGCACCGCCGGATCGGACAGCGCGGTGCAGTTCAGCTCGTTGGTGTTCAGGTCGGCGATGACCTCGTCCCCGTCCTCGACGAAGGCGATGGGGCCGCCCAGCGCCGCTTCCGGCCCGACATGGCCGATCACCAGCCCGACCGAGCCGCCGGAGAATCGTGAATCGGTCATCAGCCCGACGATGATGCCCTTTTCCCGGCACAGCGTGGTGATGCGCGAAGTGGAATCGAGCATTTCCGGCATGCCGGGGGCGCCGCTCGGCCCCTCGTAGCGCATGATGACCATGTCGTGGTTCTGGAAGACGTCGGGGGTATTTTCCAGCGTGTCCAGCAGGTCCAGTTCGCTGTCGAAGCAGCGCGCCTTGCCGACGAAGACATTGTTCTCCAGCCCGCCCTCGACGCCGGCCAGTTTCAGCACCGCGCTGAAATCCGGCGACAGGTTACCGCCCAGCAGCCGCAGCCCGCCGGTCGGCTTGTAGGGTTTCGCCACGGAATAGATGACCGTGCCGTCCGGCGCCGGCGGGTTGAGCCGCGCCACCTGCTCGGCCAGGGTTTCGCCGGTGCAGGTCATGCAGTCGCCGTTCAGCAGCCCGGCATCCAGCAGTTCCCTGACGATGACCTGCACGCCGCCCTTGGCGTCGATATCGACCATCGAGTAATTGCCGAAGGGACGCGCATCGACCAGCACCGGCACCACGTTCTTCGACAGGTGGTTGAATTCCTCCGCCGACATGATGTCCTTGTAGAAATCGCCGAACCCGGCGGCGCGGGCGATTTCCGGCGCGTGCAGCACGACATTGGTCGAGCCGCCGATCGCCAGCGCGACGATCATGGCATTGCGGATGGAATCGCGGTTGACGATCTTGCGGGGCGAGAGGTCGGCCTTGATCATCGCGTCCAGATGGGTGACGAGCCTTTCCGGGAATTCCTCCATCCGGCGCGGGTCGTCCGACGGCGGCGAGACCATTTCCAGCGGCTGCAGGCCGACGACGCCGATGAACGTCTGCATGGTGTTGTAGGTGAACATGCCGCCGCAGCTGCCATAGCCCGGGCAGGCTTCGCAGGCGATGCGCTTTTTCATCGCCTCGTCATGGCTGCCCGCGACCTGGAAGCCGGAAACGATATCGAGCGGTTCGTGGGTTACCGAATCCATGCCCGGGCGGATCGGGCCGTCGGACATGATGATGGCCGGCCGGTCATGCTCCAGCAGCGCCGCCAGCGTGCCGACCGGCGGCTTGTCGCACGCCACGACCGCGATGGTGCCTTCCAGTCCGCTGGCGCTGAGATGCTCGCAGATCGTGTCATGGGTGACCTCGCGCCCGATCAGCGAATAGCGCATTTCCTTGGTGCCGTTGCGCATGCCGTCCGAGGTGGCGACCGTGTATTCCGGCTGCACCAGCCGCAAGCGCATCTGGCCGCTGCCGCTGCCGATATGGTGGTGCAGGCAGGCATGGATCGCCTCGACCTTGCGCTGGACGCCCAGGTAGCACTGTGAATCGCCCTTGTTGCCGACCACGCCGACGGAGGGTTCGTGGATGAGTTCGATATCGGTGCCGAGTTCCCGCGCAATGCCGACCGTCTGCGCGTTGCGGCCGGGGTTGTTGTCGAAAAGAACCGTTTTTGAATTACGCACGACTGAATCTCCACGAATATAGTGTTCTGGCCATTGCCGCCGCACGGGATGCCCCGTCGCCAACGGGATAACCGGGCGGCTGACACCAATCGTATAGTCGGTTGCGCCGGTACGGGGCAATAGGATCGCGGATTCGGGGCGGCGCGGATACCCTTATGGTTCTCCATCATCCGTTTCGCCGGGGGACCCGGATGGTGCCGATAGTTGAAGACAATTAGGACGTCTGCTTTGTGCCAAACTCGGACATGCCCGACTCCGAAAACAAGTATCACCAATTGGGAATCAGCTTTCCGGAT
>JAQCHR010000182.1 GCA_027619655.1 Pseudomonadota bacterium | reverse complement strand
GACACACCGGAAGCAAAAACGTGAGCGTTTTTTATGCATCTACACAAAAAACACACGCCGGAAGCCAGGACATGAATGAAAGATATGTTATAATTTTATTACATATCAACAAGTTATAAATATTCACTTCCTCCAATTCTTTGGCATTGAAGTTGCACGTAGTGTGCTGACGTCAAAATGCGTAATACGCAAAGAAAAACACTGGAGGAGAGAGTAATGAAGTTCAAGTCCTGGCTTTCGGCGAGCGCCATGGCGCTGGCGGCAGGGTTCTCGGGAAGCGCGATTGCCGCAGATGGGGAAGCCGATATCGGCACCTTCTCGGCGAATATCGGACTGTTTTCCGACTACACATATCGCGGCATTTCACAGACCACGAACGAGCCGGCCATTCAGGGCGGGATCGACTGGTCGCACGACATCGGCCTGTATGCCGGTATGTGGGGATCCAATGTCGATTTCGGCGATGGCGACCGGGCTTCGCTGGAAGTCGATGTTTATGGTGGCTACGCTGGTGAGATCTCCGGCATAACCTATGACCTCGGCTTCATCTACTACGCCTATCCGGCCGCATCCTCTGTCCGTGAGTATGATTTCTGGGAATTCTCGCCGCAGATTGGCTATGACGCGGGCTTCGCGTCCTTCGGCCTCAAATATGCCTATTCGCCGGATTTCTTCAACGAAAGCGGCGATGCGCATTACTACGAAGCCAATGTCGAAGTGCCCCTGCCCGCCGGCTTTACCGCCAGCGCGCTGATCGGCCGCCAGAATATCGATGACAACGTGACCTTTGCGCTGCCGGACTACACGACCTGGACGGTCGGCCTCAGCTTCGACCTCGGCACGCTGCACTCCAAGATGTCCAACCTGTCGCTCAGTGCCAACTATGTCGATACGGATATCGACGACACCACCTGCGGCAGCAATATCTGTGATTCCCGGGGTATCATCGGGATTTCAGCCTCCTTCTGACCAACCGGAGACGGGCCCCGCTTCCTCCCTCAACCTATTGCGCGTTACGCCCTCCTACTTGACGCGAATTTAAAGGGAACCGTTTCTTACTCCACCGTTACGTCATGGCAGCGTAACGGTGGAGCGTCAGAGGCTCAGGCGGCTGGCGCATCCCATTCCGCGACCACATCGACATCCGGTTCATCTTCCCGGCAAGCCTGCCGTAGTGCGGCAAATTCGGGCGGCGGCAGCAGCCGGTGCAGCGCCCAGACGGCCATGGCCCGGACCAGCGGCGATTCATCCCCCAGCCGTTCGCGGACAACGGCGGCATTTTCCGGATTACCCGAATTGCCGATGGCGATCAGCACATTGCGCACGAAACGGTCGCGACCCGTACGCTTCACCGGCGAGGCGGCGAAGTAGCCGCGGAACGCCGCATCGTCCAGCCCGGCCAGTTCCGCCAGGCGCGGCGCGGCCAGCGCGGCACGCGGCATCAGTGCGGGCTCCCCGGTAGGCCGGGCGAATTTGTTCCAGGGACAGACCGCGAGGCAGTCGTCGCAGCCATAGATCCGGTTGCCCATGGCCTTGCGGAATTCCGCCGCGATATGACCTTGATGCTCGATCGTCA
Organism: Pseudomonadota bacterium; assembly: GCA_027619655.1. Classification (GTDB taxonomy): domain Bacteria; phylum Pseudomonadota; class Alphaproteobacteria; order UBA8366; genus MarineAlpha4-Bin1. The sequence continues at coordinate 5,628 of JAQCHR010000182.1, read as the reverse complement.
GGTAGGAAATGCAGCGCCTCGGGTCGAGTCGGTAGGGCGCGGTAAACGCCTGCGTCGGACAGATATCGAGGCAGCGCGAACAGCCGCCGCAATGATCCGCTTCCGGCGCGTCGGGCGGCAGGTCCAGCACCGTGAAGATTTCGCCCAGGAACAGCCAGGAGCCGAATTCCCGCGACACCATGTTGGTGTGCTTGCCCTGCCAGCCGATCCCGCCCTGCATCGCCAGCGGTTTTTCCATGACGGGCGCGGTATCGACGAAGACCTTCACCTCGGCCGCGAAGCGTTCGTGCATCCAGCGCGCGACGCGTTTCAGTCGCTTCTTGACCACGTCGTGATAGTCGCGCCCCTGCGCATAGATCGAGATACCGCCATGGTCCGGCCGCTCGAGGATCGCCAGCGGATCGCCTTCCGGACCGTAATTCATTCCCAGCACGACGACGGAGCGGGCATCCGGCCATAATGCTTCCGGGCTGCCGCGCCGGTCAACCTTCGCTTCCAGCCAGCCCATGTCGCCCTGCATGCCGGCCGCGAGAAATTCCCGCAACCGGCCGGCGGATTCCGGCGCGCCCGTCGCGGGCGCAAAGCCGACCGTATCGAACCCCGCGGCAAGCGCATAGGCGCGAATTTCGTCGCGTGCGGCGCCCCCCTGGCCCTGGCTATCCCCGCCCACGATAGGGGGCCACGCCCTGGTCGGGGATCCACAGGTCATCGGGCGCCGGGCCGGTCTGGTAGAACACGTCGATCGGCATGCCGCCGCGCGGATACCAGTAGCCGCCGATGCGCAGCCATTGCGGTTCGATGGCCGCGACCAGCCGCAGCGCCACGGCAACGGTGCAATCCTCATGGAAGGCGCCATGGTTGCGGAACGACGCCAGGTAAAGCTTCAGCGACTTGCTTTCGACCAGCCATTCGCCCGGCAGGTAGTCGATCACCAGATGGGCGAAATCAGGCTGGCCGGTCACCGGGCAGAGCGAGGTGAATTCCGGGCAGGTGAACCGCGCCATGTAGCGCACGCCCGGCTGCGGGTTCGCCACCCGTTCCAGGACCGCCGCATCGGGCGATTCCGGCACCGCCGACAGGGCGCCGAGCTGCGTAAGCGAATGCGTTTCCGTCATCAGGTCACCGGTTTGCCTTCCTGCCCGTCAAAGCGGATCGATATCGCCTTCGGCCTGGCCGGCGCGGAAACCGGCGACGAAACCATCCATACCGTCCGCGTCCAGCGCCTGGCGCAACCCCGCCATGAGCCGCTGATAATAAGTCAGGTTATGCCACGTCAGAAGCATTCCGCCCAGCATTTCCCCCGTGCGGTGCAGGTGATGCAGATAGGCGCGGCTGTGCCCGGTGCAGGCAGGGCACGGGCAGTCCTCCTCCAGCGGGCGGGGATCGTCCGCATGGCGCGCGTTGCGGATATTCAGCATACCGCGCGCGGTGAAGGCGCGGCCGGTCCGGCCGGAGCGGGTCGGCAGCACGCAGTCGAACATGTCGATGCCGCGCAGCACGGCGCCGACAATATCGTCCGGCGTGCCGACGCCCATCAGGTAGCGCGGCCGGTCCTCGGGCAGGTGCGGCACGGTGGCGTCCAGCACCTCGAACATGGCCGCCTGCCCCTCGCCCACCGCCAGCCCGCCGACCGCATAGCCGTCGAACCCGGTATCGATCAGCGCCGCCGCCGATTCCGCCCGCAGGTCGGGATAGACGCTGCCCTGCACGATTCCAAACAACGCATGGCCGGGGCGCTCGACAAACGCCTGCCGGCAGCGCGCCGCCCAGCGCATCGACAGCGCCATGGATGTTGCCGCTTCCGCGTGGGTCGCCGGGTGCGGCGTGCATTCGTCCAGCACCATGGTGATGTCGCAGCCCAGCAGGTGCTGGATCTGCACCGCGCGTTCCGGCGTCAGGCTGTGGCGCGACCCGTCCACATGCGACTGGAAGGCGACGCCGTCCTCGGTGATCTTGCGCAGCTTCGACAGGGACATGACCTGGAACCCGCCGGAATCGGTCAGGATCGGCCCCCGCCAATCCATGAATTCATGCAACCCGCCCAGCCGCGCGATCCGCTCCGCCCCCGGGCGCAGCATCAGGTGATAGGTATTGCCCAGCACGACCTCCGCCCCCGTGGATCGCACCGCATCCGCCGTCATCGCCTTCACGGTCGCCGCCGTGCCGACCGGCATGAAGGCCGGCGTTTCCGCCGTGCCATGCGCGGTGTGCAGCCGGCCGCGCCGCGCCCGGCCCCGCACCGCCAGTTTCTCATAGACGAAACTCATATGTCCGATCCTTCCGGGGACAGCAGGCAGGCATCGCCATACGAATAAAACCGGTAGCCGCTTTCGACCGCATGGGCATAGGCGGCGCGCATCCGGTCGCGGCCGGCAAAGGCGCAGACCAGCACGAACAATGTCGATTTCGGCAGGTGGAAATTCGTCATCATCCGGTCAACCGCCCGGAACCGGAACCCCGGCGTGATGAACAGCGCGGTTTCACCCGCGAAGGGATGCACCACGCCATCATCGTCCACAGCACTTTCCAGCAGCCGGACACAGGTGGTGCCAACCGCGACAATCCGCCCGCCGGCCCGACGCGCAGCGTTGATTTCCGCCGCCGTAGCCGCGTCCACAATGCCGAATTCGGCATGCATGACGTGATCCTTCAGGTCGTCCACCTTGACCGGCAGGAAAGTGCCCGCGCCGACATGCAGGGTCAGCCGCGCGCAGCCGATTCCGCGATCCGCCAGCCGCTGCAGCAGGTCCGGCGTGAAATGCAGCCCGGCGGTAGGGGCAGCGATTGCGCCGTTCTTTTCGGCAAAGACCGTCTGGTAATCGGTCAGGTCGCCGCCATCGAATTCCGCGCGGCGGATATAGGGCGGCAGCGGCATGGCGCCGTGGCGCTGCAGGGCGGCGACGAATTCATCCTGCGGCAGGTCGAAGCGCAGGACGATATCGCCGGACGGATCCTTCGCCGCCACCATCGCGTAAAAATCATCGGCGAAATCGACCCGGTCGCCGACCCGCAGCCGCCGGCCCGGCCTCGCAAGGCACGCCAGCAGCCGTCGCCGGTATCGGTATGCAATGTCACCGATACGGAAACGTCGCCGCGCTTCCCCGCGAGGCGAACCGGCAGGACCTTCGTATCATTGACGACCAGCAGATCGCCCGGCCGCAGCAGGTCCGGCAGGTCGCGGACATGCCGGTCGTCCACCCGGTCGCCGACAACAAGCAGCCGGGCGCTGTCGCGCGGCGTTACCGGATGCTGGGCTATCGCCGCGCGCGGCAGCTCGAAATCGAAATCGTCCAGCCGCACGCGATCACTCGCCGGTTGCGACCGCGGGGCGGATGCGGGCGCGCAGCACGCCATAGGGGATCAGCATGATCGCGGCCATCGCGAACTTGGCGAAGACATCGCCGATGGCGAGCGTCACCCAGGGAACCGGCGTCAGGGCGAAGGCGAGCGAGAAGAACAGCGTCGTATCCAGAATCGCGGCAATCGCGGAAGAGCCCAGCGGGGCCTGCCACCAGGACCGATGGCGCAGCCGGTCGAAGACATGGACATCGCACAACTGCGCGACCAGGAAGGCCGTGCCGGACGCCAGCGCGATCCGCGGCGTCGCCAGCCAGATCGACAACGCAACCGCGCAGGCAAACCCGGCATACACGACGAGCCGCGTCTTTGCCGCGCCGAAGGTCCGGTTGGTCAGGTCGGTGACCAGGAAGGCAACCGGGTAGGTCAGCGTGCCCCAGGTCCACCAGTCGGACAGCGGATATTGCACCGCAACGTTGGAGACGGCGACGATGACCGTCATGGCGGCAATGGCGAATACGATACCCATGAATGCTCCCGCGCGCCTTCATCGACGCTGTTTGCTGTATGGTGAAATGGCCCGAATGCGTGCCGTCGCTAATACTATTTTCCGGCAAATGCCAGAATTTTCCGCCAAACGGCGCGCGCGGCGCCATTTACCGAATAATACCGGCGATTCGCAAGAATATTTCAATTACTTGGGAAACCGGCGGAAAACCTTGCAGAGAATGGTAAACAACGCCTGTAATTCCGCCAAAGGTTAACGTGGCAACTTGCAATCTTAACGATCTCGGACTAAATAAATTACATGGTTCAGTCAGTCGGATTCGATCCGCTCCAGGCGAGTTTAAGTTTCGTGGACCAGCGTCGTCATTCGGAACGGGAGCCCGACTCTACCCGCGTAACACCCGCGACTGACAGCGACGCCGCCACGGCGGACCGGCGGCGGCACAATCCGGCGGATACACCGCAATCGTCACCGGAACTGACACGGGTCGCCTTTACCGCCAAGTTCGGCCCGGACGCCAACGGCCTGCCCCTGCAACTGATCCGCGGCGACCAGGTCGTGGCGGCCGCTTCAGTCGATCTGCAGGCGATTGCCGAGAACCGCATCCCGCAGGAAGAACGCCAGCCGGTACGGCTTCAGTCCCAGGAAGCGACGGATTCGACGGCTGACGCGACCCGCCGCCAGCAGGAAGCCGCCGCCGACCGGCAGCGCGAAGCCGGGGCGGAAACGTCCTCCCGCGCCGAGCAACAGCAAGCAGCGCAGGCGACGCGTCAGCAGGATGACGAATCCGCGCAGGCCGCGAACCGGCGGCAACCGGCCGGATCGGTCCTGGATCTGCGGGTCTGAATTCCGGGCTGATCGCCCGGACGTTTTCAGTTACAAACATCACCAGAAAAATCGATCACGAGGGGGAGCGCCATGCGCGTAGCAATACTTGACGACTATCAGAATGTTGCACTGACGATTGCGGACTGGAGCCCGCTGAAGGGGAAAGCGGACCTCACGGTCTTCAACGATACCATCACGGGCGAGGACGCGGTCGTCAAACGGCTGACCGGTTTCGACGCGATCGTCTGCATGCGCGAGCGCACGCCGATCACCGCCGGGATCATTAACCGGCTGGACGGCCTGAAAATGATCATCACGACGGGCATGCGGAATGCCTCCATCGACGGCAAGGCGGCGCGGGCGCGCGGCATCGACCTCTGCGCCGCGGCGGGTGCGGGCGCGCCGGCGGCGGAACTGGCCTGGGCGCTGGTCATGGGACTGATGAAGAATATCGCCGCCGACGACAAATCGATGCGCGACGGCCGGTGGCAACCCAACCTGGGCCTGACCATGGCGGGCAAGACGCTGTCCTGCATCGGGCTCGGCAGCCTGGGCGCGCGCGTGGCGAAGTTCGGCCAGGCCTTCGGGATGGACGTGATCGGCTGGAGCCAGAACCTGACCGAGGAACGTTGCGCCGAACTGGGCGTCCGCAAGGTCAGCAAGGAAGAGGCGCTGTCGCAGGGCGATGTGGTCTGCATCAAGCTGGTGCTCAGTGACCGGACACGCGACCTGATCGGCGCGCCGGAACTGGCCATGATGAAGCCGACGGCGTTCCTGGTGAATACCTCGCGCGGGCCCATCGTCAACGAAGCGGCGCTGATCGACGCGCTGCGCAAGAGGAAGATCGCCGGCGCCGGGCTGGACGTCTATGACGTGGAGCCGCTGCCGGTCGATCATCCGTTCCGCAGCCTGGACAACACGTTGCTGTCGCCGCATACCGGCTATGTCACGCGGGATGGCCTGGCCGCCATGTATACCAGCGTGGTCAAGGACCT
>JAQCHR010000181.1 GCA_027619655.1 Pseudomonadota bacterium | reverse complement strand
ACACGAGTAGAATCAACACTGTGCCACCAGTCCACAAAATTAAACCGGACAGCAGTGGACTCGATCCGGCAATCGGGACAAGGCGTTGAATTCACCCGGATCATGGGCCCCCGGGTCAAGCCCGAGGGCGACAGGGCGTGGTGTCTGCTACCGCGTGCGGCCCCGTCCTCGCTCCCATCGTCTTTGCCGGACTCGATCCGGCAATCGGGACAAAGCGTTGATTGCACCCGGGTCATGGGCCCCCGGGTCAAGCCCTAGGGCGACAGGGTGCGGGGATGCGCGGCGGCCTGGACCGGCGGTCACGTCCGTGACCGTTCCCGCCTCGCCCCATTTGTCACCGCCCCCTCCGACCCGATAGCATGGCGGCGCAAAAGCTTCGGGAGGGATGCATGGGGGCGCTGGACGGGTACAGGGTGCTGGATATCAGCCGGGTGCTGGCGGGGCCCTATTGCGGGCAGCTGCTGGCAGACAACGGCGCGGAGGTCATCAAGGTCGAGGCGCCGGGCGGGGACATGAACCGCTGGTTCCCGCATGACGTGGGCAATGGCCAGAGCTCGAACTGGCTCAGCGCCAACCGGGGCAAGAAGGATATCACGCTCAACCTGAAATCGCCGCGCGCCCGCGAATTGCTGGACGGGCTGGTGGCGAAGGTCGATGTGGTGATCCAGAGCTTCCTGCCCGATACGGCGGAGAAGCTGGGCGTCGGCTATGAGCGGCTGCACGCGATCAACCCGGACGCCATCTATTGCTCGATTTCCGGCTACGGCGCGAAGGGGCCGTTCCGCAACAAGCCCGGCTTCGACACCACCGTCGCGGCCTATGCGGGGATATTCTCGCTGACCGGCGAGGCGGACGGGCCGCCGCTGCGGCCGGGCGTGGCCGCCATCGACATGTCGACCGGCATGCTGGCCTATGGCGGCATCGTCAGCGCCCTGCTGGCGCGCGAGCGGGGCCGGGCGCGGGGCCAGCGGGTCGATGTCTCGCTGCTGGAATCCAGCGTGGCGCTGCTCGGCTTCCACGGCGTCGCCTGGACTGCCGGCGGCGTGGTGGTGAAGCGCGAGGGCGCGGGGTTTTCCACCCTGGCGCCCTATGGGGTGTACAAGGCGCGCGACGGCGAAATCCTGATCGGCGCGGCCTCGGACCTGATGTGGGGGCGGCTGTGCGACGTGCTGGGCGCGCCGGAACTCAAGGCCGATCCGCGCTACGTGAAGAACACCGACCGCTGCGCCCACCAGCCGGAACTGCGCGTCGAGATCGAATCCCGCCTCGCCGCGAAGGGGATTGCAGACTGGCTGGTGGCGATCGAGAAGGCGGGCATCGCCACCGCGCCGATCAATTCGGTGGATACGGTACTGCAGGACGAGCAGGTGCTGGCCAATGACATGGTGGTGCCCGCCAGGCGCCCGGACGGCAGCACGGTCGACCTGCTCGGCCTGCCCTTCAAGCTGTCCGGCACGCCGGGCAAACCGGGTGCCGCCCCGCCGGAACCGGGGCAGGACAATGAAGCGGTGCTGGGGGAATATCTCGGCCTGTCGGCGGATGATGTGGCGGCGCTGGCGGCGGAAGGCGCGATCTAGGCGCGGGAAGCGGCGAGACGCCCGCCCTCCCCGCGCGCCACCATTGCTGTCATCCCCGGACTTCGATCCGGGGATCAGGCGCGGCGTCGCACGCTCGCAGTTGCGGCGGTTTCCGTCGATACGCCTGATTGCCGGATCGAAGTCCGGCAATGACACAGGCGGGATGCGGATGGAAGGCCTGCCCGCCCTACTCCGCCGCGAGCGGCATCGCTTTCGGCTGCGGCATGGGGACGTCGTTGATCTCCGCCAGCGGCCTACCGAAATGCTGCTCCACCAGCGGGATCACCTTCGTCGTGAATTGTTCCATCGAACCGATGGCGGCGCGGCTGGGCAGGTCGCCGACCTGGAAATAGATGTTTATGTGGCGCGGGCCGTAGAGTTCGATTTCCGCGCAGAGACGCTCCGCCACATGTTCCGCGCTGCCGACCAGCAGGTTCTGTTCGATCCGGTCCAGTTCCGGTTCGCCCTCGAAGGGCACGTCCGCGACCATGTAGTCGTCGACCAGCACTTCCTTGCGGGTGCGCAGCGACACGGCGAGGCGCTGCTGGTAGCGGGCGCCGTCCACATAGCGGTCGATCACCGCGCGGTCGTCGCTGACGCAGGCGAAGCGCAGCACGCCCAGCGGGATGGCGGCCGGGTCCCTTCCCTCCGCGACATAGCATTCCTCGACCTGGTCGCGCAGGCGGCGGATATTGTTTGGAGAGCCGATGCCGCCGGAGATGAAGGGGATATAGCCGTCGCGGGCGCAGCGGCGGTGGCTGGCCGGGTCCTTGCCCGCGACCCATATGGGCGGGCGCGGCGCCTGCACCGGGCAGACGTTTATCGCCGTTTGCGGCTGCGTGTAGTACTTCCCGTCATAGCGGAAATGCGGTTCGCGCAGGCCGAGTTCGATCATGTCCAGCATCTCGTTGAACATGACCTTGTTCTTCGTCAGGTCGGCGCCGAGGCGTTCGAATTCATACTGCTGGTAGCCGCTGCCGACCCCCACATCCAGCCGCCCGCCGGAGAGCGAATCCACCAGCGCGATCTCCGCGATGACCCGCGCCGGCATGTGCAGCGGCAGGATCAGCACGGCGCAGCCGACCCGGATCGATTTGGTGATCGCCGCTGCCTGGGTGCACAGGATCAGCGGCGACGGGCAGAGGCTGTAATTCGAGAAATGATGCTCGGCGAACCAGGCCCGGCTGAAGCCCATTTCGTCCGCCAGGCGCGTATGCTCCATCGCCTCGGCCAGAAGCTGGTGCGGCGACGTGTTGCGGTCGCGATGCTGCAGCAGGTTGAAAATGCCGAAATCCATGTCCTGTTCCCTCCCGAGGCTGACCGGGCGATATTGTGAGCCGGAACAATGCGCTTTGGCAAATCGGCCGGCATTTGCTTTTTCCGCGCCAATACGCTCAGAATGGCGAAAGCGCCTGTAACCCGCAGCAACCGCTGAAAGAGAATTCCCATGGACGATATCGACCTGAGCACCCTGAGTAACCGCAGCGCGGCCAGCGACGACCAGCGCGTCACGCAATGGCTGGGCGATTTCGAGGCGGCGCTGGGCGCGGGGGATGCGAGCGCGGTGGCGGCGCTGTTCGAGGCGGACAGCCACTGGCGCGACCTGCTGGCCTTCACCTGGGATATCACGCCGACCATCGGGGTGACGCGGATCGCCAGCGGCCTCGTCGCGTCGCAACCGGCGGTCAGGGCGCGCGGCTTCGCGATTGACCCGAACCGCACCGCACCGCGCCGGGTGCGCCGGCTGGGCGTGGATGTGCTGGAAGCGATGTTCGCCTTCGAAACCGAAGTCGGGCGCGGCAATGGCGTGGTCCGGCTGGTGCCCGGCGATGCGGGCGGCCTGCGGGCCTGGGTGCTGCTGACCACGCTGGAGGAACTGAAGGGGCATGAGGAGCATGTCGGCAAGCGGCGGCCCACCGGCGACGCCTATTCGCGCAATTTCGGCGGCGAGAACTGGCTGGACCAGCGGATCAAAGCGCGTGAATACGCGGATCGCGACCCGGCCGTGCTGGTGGTTGGCGGCGGCCAGGCGGGACTCGCCATCGCGGCGCGGCTGAACCAGATGGACGTGGATACGCTGGTCGTCGACAAGTTCGAACGGATCGGGGACAACTGGCGCAAGCGCTACCATTCGCTGGCGCTGCACAACCAGATCGTCGCCAACCACCTGCCCTACATGCCCTTCCCGCCGACCATGCCGAAATACATCCCCAAGGACATGCTGGCGAACTGGTTCGAATGCTATGCGGAGGCGCTGGAGGTCAATTTCTGGACCGGCACGGAATTTGTCGGCGGGTCGTATGACGAAGCGGCGCAGCGCTGGAGCGCGACCCTGCGCAAATCGGACGGGACCGAGCGCGTCATGCATCCGCGCCATGTGGTCTTCGCCAATGGCGTCAGCGGCATCGCCCGCATCCCCGACCTGCCGGGACTGAAGGATTTCGCCGGCGAGGTGGTGCATTCGCACAGCTTCACCGACGGCTCCGCCTGGAAGGGCAGGAAGGCGCTGGTGCTGGGCACCGGCAACAGCGGCCATGACGTGGCGCAGGACCTGTACAGCCACGGCGCGGACACCACCATCATCCAGCGCGGCTCCGGCACCGTGGTCAGCATCGATCCCAGCGCCAAGCTGAACTACGCGCTGTACGAGGAAGGCCCCTCGCTGGACGATTGCGACCTGCTGGCGACGGCGGCGACCTATCCGCTGATCGTGAAAGGCTACCAGATGGCGGTCGAGCGGATGATGGAATTCGACAAGGAGTTGATCGCCGGGCTGAAGGCCAAGGGCTTCAAATACGATATCGGCGAGGACAATACCGGCCACCAGATGAAATACCGGCGGCGCGGCGGCGGCTACTACCTGAACGCCGGCTGTTCGGACCTGATCATCGAGGGCGAAATCGGGCTGCTGCAGTTCGACACGATCGAGCGCTTCACCGCCGGGGGCGCGCGGCTGACGGACGGCAGCATGGTGCCGGCCGACCTGATCGTGCTGGCCACCGGCTATTACACCCAGCGCGAGCTGGTGCGCCGCCTGCTGGGCGAGGATGTGGCGGACAAGGTCGGCGAGATCTGGGGCGTCAGCGAAGACGGCGAAATGGCCAATATGTGGAAACGCACCCCGCAGGACGGGCTGTGGTTCATCGCCGGCAGCCTGGCGCAATGCCGGATCTATTCGAAATACCTGGCGCTGCAGATCAAGGCGCAGGAGGTCGGATTGCTGGAGGGTCGCCACCCTGCGTGAGTGTCACAAAACTGACACAAAAACTTAATCTGGGGCGGCTGCTTTATTGTTGATTCTGGTTCGGTGGCGGGTGATCAACCTGCAGGAAGGCAGCCGGGGCTCAATGATACCGTGACGATAAACAGCAAGCATTACAGGCTGGAGCCCGGCGATACCGCATCTCGCATCGCCGGCTGCCTGCAGCCGGTCGGCGATGTCGTCTGCGGCCCGGTCCAGCGGCGGATTTCGGTCTATTACGATACCTTCGACTGGCGGCTCTATGCCTGCGGCAAGTATATCGTCGTCCGCCCCGGCGCGCAGGGCGACGAGGTGCATTTCTGCGACGCCCGCGACCAGAACGCCATCACGGTGACACCCGGCGGCCTGCCGACCGGCTTTGCGGATGACTTCCCCCCGGGGCTGATCCGGGACCTGGTAAGAGAAATCATCGATGTGCGGCGGCTGCTGCCCTGCCTGGCGGTGATTTCGGAACACACCCCGGTCACGGTTCGCAACCGCGAGGAAAAGACGCTGCTGCGGCTCGCGATCGACGATATCCAGGCGCGGCGGCCCGATGGCGGCGAAACCGTGGCGCTTGGCCGGTATCTCGCCCTGACGCCGGTCCGCGGCTACCGCAAGGCGGAATCCCAGGCGCGGAAAATCCTCGGCGGGCTGTTCACCGACCATCCCTCGGACAAGCCGCTGCATATCGCCGGGCTGGTCGCGGTCGGCACGATTCCGGGCAATTACACCTCGAAACTGAATCTCAAGCTGGATCCCCACATGCCCGCCGGCGATGCGGTGCGCCATATCCACCTCACCCTGCTGGACGCCATGGCGCGCAACGAGGACGGCGCGGCGGACAATATCGACCCGGAATTCCTACATGACTTCCGGGTCGCCATCCGCCGCACCCGGTCCGCCCTTGCCCAGATCGACCGGGACGTGCTGCCCGCCGCGGTCATCGCCAGGGCGAAGCGGGACTTTCGCTGGATCGGCCAGCAGACCAACACCATGCGCGACCTGGATGTCTACCTGATCGACTATCCCAGCCTGCAGGCCGCCCTGCCCGAGACCTACCGGGACCATCTCCAGCCGTTTCACGACTACCTCACCGCGCAAAGCCGGGCCGAAACGAAGAAGGTCGCCGCCATGATCCGGGGCAAGCGCTACCGGCGCATCCGCGACCAGTGGCGCATCACCCTGACCAGCGGCTTTGACAGCCTGCCGCCGGAAAAATACACCGATACGGATATCAAGGCGCTGGCCGATGCGCGGATATGGAAAACCTACCGCCGCGCCATGAAGGAAAGCAGCGCCATCGACGACGCGTCACCCGCCACGGCGCTGCATGAATTACGGATCACCTGCAAGAAGCTGCGCTACCTGCTGGAATTCTTCCAGTCGCTCTACCCGGCGCAGGAGGTCCGCAAGCTCGTCAAATCACTGCGCAATTTCCAGAATGTGCTCGGCATCTTCCAGGATACCGAATTACAATCGCACGCGATCCTGCAATTCGGTCGTGACATGACGGCGGCGAAGGCGGCGCCGGTGGAAACCCATATGGCGATGGGGATGATCGCGGAATTGATCCTGCTGCGCCAGGGGATTGCCCGGCGCGAGTTTCAGGAGCAGTTTGAGAAATTCGCCCGGCCCGCGGTCCGGGACCTGTTCGCGACACTCTTCAGGAACCGGGGGTAGCCGCGCCATGCGCGTGATGAGCATCTACAACATGAAGGGCGGCGTCGGAAAGACCGCCACCGCCGTCAACCTGTCCTACCTGGCGGCGGCGTCCGGCCGCCGGACGCTGATCTGGGACCTGGACCCGCAAGGCGCCAGCAGTTTCTATTTCCGGGTCAAACCCAAGGTCAAGGGCGGCGGCAAGAAGATCGTGCGCGGCAAGAGCGACCTGGACGACCTGATCAAGGGCACCGATTTCCCCAACCTGGACATCCTGCCGGCGGATTTCTCCTACCGGGAACTGGACCTGCAATTCGCCGACAGCAAGCAGTCCCGCATGAAGAAGCTGATCGCCCCGTTGCGCCACGAATACGACCTGATCGTCTTCGACTGCCCGCCCAGCATTTCCGAACTGTCGCAGCAGATTTTCCGGGCCAGCGACCTGCTGCTGGTGCCGCTGCTGCCGAGCACCCTGTCGATCCGGACGCTGGAGCAGATCCAGGCCTTCCTGAAGAAGGAACGGGTTACCAGGCTGGAATTGCGCACATTTTTCTCCATGGTGGACCGGCGCAAGACCATGCACCGGGAATTTGTCGAGGAATTCGCCGCCAACAGCAAGCAGCACCTCACCGCCGGCATCCCTTATTCCAGCGCCGTCGAGAAAATGGGGCTGGAGCGCCGGCCGGTGGTGGAATTCGCACCCCGCAGCGCGCCTTCGGCCGCCTATCGCGCCCTCTGGGATCAGGTGGCGTCCGAGCTCTGGTGAGCCTTGTCCTGTTTGGCGAGCAGCGCCGTATAGGAAATA
>JAQCHR010000180.1 GCA_027619655.1 Pseudomonadota bacterium | reverse complement strand
CCACGTGCCCGCAAGCCACGGCGCAGCCATTGCGCGGAAAATCGGCAAAGCGATGGCAGAGGGAAAGGTTTTTAGATTATTGCGAACGGCTCTGGCAATCATCGGTAGTGTTCGTAATGCTGAGCGCGACGCTATCGCAACGGCGACTTCCCGAGGATATCCCCTGAACCAGCCCTCAAGCTGCTCGCGATTGGTGATTTCGTCCATGATCCGGATCCTGTTGCCGCATTCGTTTCCCCGGTTATGAGCCGGGGACCGGTGCCGGATACACCGTATCGTTGAATTTTCTAGGGGTAAACAGCGCCCGCTTACTCGATCTTCCCCGCCGCCTTCAGCTTCGCCGTCACCGCCTCCGACGTATCCCCCAGTTCATGGGCCTTCTCGTAATCGGCCAGCGCTTCCGCGTCCTGTTTCAGTGTTTCATGGGCGCGGGCGCGCTGGGTGTAGGCTTCGGCGTGGTCGGGGTTGGCGCGGAGGGCGCGGTCGAAATCGCCCATGGCGGCCTCCATGTTGCCCTTGGCCTGCCAGGCCCGGCCGCGATCCACATACATTTCCGCGTCGCCGGGGAGGAGTTCGATGGCGCGGTCGAGGTCTTCCAGCGCGCGGTCGGTCTCGCCGGATTCCAGCCGGGCGACGCCCCGGTTCTGCAGCGCGATGGCGTGGTTTGGTTCGCGGGCGAGGACCTGGTCGTAATCCGCGATGGCGCGGTCGTAATGTTTCGCCAGCAGGTTGGCGTAGCCGCGGCTGAAATACGCCAGCACATAGCCGGAATCGAGTTCGATGGCCTTGTCCAGATCGGCGATGCCGCGGTCGAATTCATCCATCCTGCCGTAGGTGACGCCCCGGTTGTACCAGGCGTTGGGATTGTCCGGCCGCAGTTCGATGGCCTTGCTGAAATCCGCGATGGCGCCGGGCAGGTCGTCGCCGGCGGCGCGGGCGCTGCCGCGGCTGCGCCAGGCGTCGGCGTGGTTCGGGTCCAGCGCGATGGCCTGGGTGAAGTCCGCCAACGCCGCCGCGTAGTCCTTCTCGCCGGCCTGCAGGCTGCCCCGGTCGTACCAGGCCTGCGCGTCATCGGGTTTCAGGGCGATGGCCCGGTCGAAGTCGCGCCGCGCGGGCTCCAGCTCGCCCTGCCGGCGCAGCGCGTTGGCGCGGCCGAGAAACGCCCTGGCGTCGTTGGGCGTCAGCCCGATGGCCTTGTTGAAATCGTTGATCGCCGTGATGTTGCGGCCCGTATTGCTGTTGGCGATGCCCCGGTAGATGAAGGCGGCGGCGAGGCCCGGATTGCGCGCCACCGCGCGGCCCAGGTCGTCCCGCGCGCTTTCATATTCCGCCAGCCGGATATAGGCCTTGCCGCGGTTGATATAGGTCGCGGCGACCGCGTGGCGTTTCAACCGGCCCGAATCGAACAGCCAGCTGCAGGCCTCCACGATCTTTTTGGGCTCGGCGCCCTCATCGGCGCAGCGCGCGGTATAATCCGCCATGTCGTCGCCCCGCGCGGTCGCGGCGGCGCCCAGCATGGCCAGGATGGCGAGGGGAAGCAGGTATCGCATGGTCGTCTCCCGGTCCGCCGCGCCGGTTTGCGCGCATTCAGGCTATATAGTGGCATACCGGCGGGCGATTATAAAATGCAACGCCGGAATGTATGGAGGAACGGGATATGGCGATCCGGGTGATCATCAGGGGCCGGGTGCAGGGCGTCGGCTACCGGGCCTGGACAGCGCGCGAGGCGCAGGCGCGCGGGCTCAACGGCTGGGTGCGCAACCGGCGCGACGGGACGGTCGAGTCGCTGTTCGCGGGCGAGGCGGATGCGGTGCGGCACATGCTGTCCGCCTGCCGCGCGGGGCCGTCCTTTGCGCAGGTGACCGGGCTGGAGGAGACGCCGGCCGAGGACCCCGAAGCGCGCGGCTTCCAGACATTGCCGACGGCGGATTGAGGAAATGGCCGTTTCGCCGCCCAAATTCGACGACGCCTTCCGCGCGCAGCTCGCGGCGCTGTTCGCCTGGCGGCGCGATGTGCGGCGCTTCCGGGCCGACCCGGTCGACCCGGCGCTGGTCGCGGCGCTGCTGGAACAGGCCTGCCTGTCGCCCTCGGTCGGCAACAGCCAGCCCTGGCGCTTCGTGCTGGTCGAGGACGCGGCGCGGCGCGCGGCCGTCACCGACAATTTCCGCCGCGCCAATGCCGACGCGCTGGCCGATTACGCCGGCGACCGGGCGGTGAATTATGCCTCGCTGAAACTGGCGGGGCTGGTCGAGGCGCCGGTGCATCTGGCGGTCTTCGCCGATACGGAAACCGGCCGCGGCCACGGGCTGGGCCGCCGCACCATGCCGGAAATGCTGGCCTATTCCGCCGTCGGCGCGGTGCAGACCCTGTGGCTGGCGGCGCGGGCGGCGGGGCTGGGGGTCGGCTGGGTATCGATCCTCGACCCGGCGGAAGTCCATGCGGCGCTCGACGTGCCGGCGGGCTGGAAACTGGTCGCCTATCTCTGCCTTGGCTGGCCGGTCGAGGAACATGACGACCCAGAACTGGAACGCGCCGACTGGCAGGCGCGCGGCGGGCTGGCGGATTTCCTGGTGCGGCGCTGATATTCAGCCGGCTTCGTTGAAGACCGGATCGAACGCCGCCTTCAGCGCCACGTCCAGGTCGGCCATGCTGACCGGCAGGCCGAGATCGACCAGCGAGGTGACGCCCAGGTTGGCGTCGCCGATGCCGCAGGGGACGATGCCGGAAAAATGCGACAGGTCGGGATCGAGGTTGATCGACACGCCGTGGAAGGTGACCCAGCGCCGGATGCGCACGCCGATGGCGGCGATCTTGTCCTCGCGCCCCGCCCCGCGATCGACCCAGATGCCGACCCTGCCGTCGCGCCGTTCGCCGGTGACGTTGAAGGTGGACAGCGCGCCGATCACCCAGTCCTCCAGGTTGCAGACATAGCGCCGCACGTCCGGCCCGCGTTTGCGCAGGTCCAGCATGACATAGGCGATGCGCTGGCCCGGCCCGTGATAGGTGAACTGCCCGCCGCGCCCGGCCTCGTAGACCGGGAAACGGTCGGGCTGCAGCAGGTCGGCGCGCTTCGCGCTGGTCCCGGCGGTATAGAGCGGCGGATGCTCCAGCAGCCAGACCAGTTCGCCTGCGCTGCCTTCATGGATCAGGCGGACCCGTTCCTCCATCGCCGCCAGCGCGTCCGGATAGGGGACCGGGGCGTCGCTGATGCGCCATTCCGGGGTCGATGCGCCGGGCGGTATCGCCGCGCTTGCTATGCTATGAGCGATTTGGTATTTCCCCTGCGTTCCTGTGGGACGGCAGACTATACCAGTTTCCGTCTCCGTTAAAACTTATGCGGTCGTGGCGGAATTGGTAGACGCGCAGCGTTGAGGTCGCTGTGG
This sequence comes from Pseudomonadota bacterium, assembly GCA_027619655.1. Lineage (GTDB taxonomy): Bacteria > Pseudomonadota > Alphaproteobacteria > UBA8366 > MarineAlpha4-Bin1. Next base: position 3,944 of record JAQCHR010000180.1, on the reverse strand, counting down.
ACGAAAGTCCGTGGAAGTTCGAGTCTTCTCGACCGCACCATAAGTTCAAAAGGCCCGCCGGCAATGGCGGGCCTTTTTGCATTTCAGGGCCGCGCCGGCCATTTTTTAACTTTCTTAACGGTCATTTTCCGGCCATTGCGGCGGGAATTATGGTATTTGGTTAACAACGGGTCATACTTCCTTAATTGACCGCGGGTTAAACAGCATACGGAAACGAAACGCCGTCGCTCCCGGCGGCGCCAGAGGGGGATATCAGGCTATGAGCAACGAACTGGACAAAGCGGCAATCGTCTACCACCAGATGGATCCGCCAGGGAAGCTGGAGATCGTGGCGACGAAGCCGATGGCGAATCAGCGCGACCTGGCGCTGGCCTATTCGCCGGGCGTCGCCGCCGCCTGCATGCTGATCGCGGAAGATCCGAACCAGGCCGCCAGCGTCACCGTGCGCGGCAACCTGGTCGGCGTCATCACCAACGGCACCGCCGTGCTGGGCCTCGGCAATATCGGCGCGCTGGCGTCCAAGCCGGTGATGGAAGGCAAGGCCGTCCTGTTCAAGAAATTCGCCAATGTCGATGTCTTCGATATCGAGGTCGATGAGACCGACGTGGAAAAGTTCGTCGAATGCGTCGCCCGGCTGGAGCCGACCTTCGGCGGCATCAACCTGGAGGATATCGGCGCGCCGGCGTGCTTTGAAATCGAACGGCTGCTGCGCGCGCGCATGAAGATTCCGGTCTTCCATGACGACCAGCACGGCACGGCCATCGTCGTCGCCGCCGCGATCTACAACGCGCTGCGCGTCGTCGAAAAGGACATCAAGAAGGTCCGCCTCGTGACCTCGGGCGCCGGCGCCGCGGCGCAGGCCTGCGTGCACCAGCTCATCGCGCTGGGCCTGCCGCTGGAAAACATCATCGTTACCGACCGCACCGGCACGATCTACAAGGGCCGGACCGAGCGGATGGACAAGTACAAGGAATATTTCGCCAACGACACCAAGCACCGGACGCTGACCGAGGCGCTGGTCGGCGCCGATATCTTCCTCGGCCTCTCCGCGCCGAAAACGCTGACCGGCGAGATGGTCAAGACCATGGCCGACAGGCCGATCATCATGGCGCTGGCCAACCCGAACCCGGAAATCACCCCGGAGGAGGCGCACAAGGCGCGGCCGGACGTGATCATCGGTACCGGCCGGTCGGACTATCCCAACCAGGTCAACAACGTGCTGTGCTTCCCGTTCATCTTCCGCGGCGCGCTGGATGTCGGCGCGACGGTCATCAACGAGGAAATGAAGGTCGCCTGCGTCAAGGCGATCGCCGACCTGGCGATGGCGGAAAGCTCGGATATCGTGCAGGCGGCGTTCGGCGGGCAGAACGTGCCCTTCGGCCCGGAAAAGCTGATCCCGAAACCGTTTGACCCGCGGCTGATCACCGAAATCGCCCCGGCCGTCGCCAAGGCGGCGATGGACAGCGGCGTCGCGACCCGGCCGATCACGGATTTCGCCGAATACCGGCGCAAGCTGGCCTCCTTCGTGTTCCGCTCGGGCCAGATCATGCGGCCGGTCTTCGAAAAGGCGCGGCTCGATCCCAAGCGGGTCATCTATGCCGAAGGCGAGGATCCGCGGATCCTGCGCGCGGTGCAGATCGCGGTCGATGACGGGCTGGCCATGCCGATCCTGATCGGCCGCACGGCGGTCATCGAGGAACGGGTGAAGGAACTGGGCCTGCGCGTGAAGATCGGCAGCGAGGTGACTATCGTCGATCCGCAGGACGAATCGAACACCGACGCGCTGGCGAAGATCTACCACGAAATGAACGTGCGCAGCGGCGTGACCCCGAACCATGCGCAGGAAGTCGTGCGCAACAATCCGACCGTCCTGGGGGCCATGATGGTCAAGCAGGGCCAGGCGGATGCGCTGATCTGCGGCACGCACGGCCAGTATGAAAAGGACCTGATCGACCTGACGCAGATCATCGGCAAGGCCGAGGGGGTGTCCGACGTGTCGGCGCTCAGCCTCGTTGTCGTGCCCAGCGGGTCCTACTTCCTGTGCGATACCCATGTGTCGCCGGACCCAACGGCGGCGGAAATCGCCGGCATGGTCCGCATGGCGGCGGAAGAGGTGAAGCGCTTCGGGCTGGAGCCCAAGGTGGCGCTGCTGTCGCATTCCAATTTCGGCACGCGCAACAGCCCCTCGGCGGTCAAGATGCGCGAGGCGGTGGCCCTGCTGCATGCCAGCGACCCGGACCTGGAGGTCGAGGGCGAAATGCATGCGGATGCGGCGATCAGCGAAAGCATCCGCGCCCGCGTCTTCCCGAATTCGAAGCTCAAGGGCAGCGCCAACCTGCTGGTGGCGCCGTCGCTGGACGCGGCGAATATCGCCTTCAACCTGCTGAAGACCATCGGCGACGGGCTGTCGGTCGGGCCGATGCTGATGGGGATGGCGAAGCCGGTGCATATCGTGACCCAGTCGGTCACGACCCGCGGCGTCGTCAACATGACAGCCTACGCGGTGGTGGACGCACAGGACCACTGATAACAGGGCGTCCGGGGTCGGCCGCCTCAAAGGGGTATTAAATGGCCGATCCGGGCGCTGCTGTCGCGGAAGAGCGCGACGAACGGGACGAGGACGATCTGGAAGGCCTGTACGGGCTGACCGACGAACTCGTCCGGTCGGTCCATGAGGCGATTGCCGAGGACGACCGGGAAGCGCTGAAGGTGCTGGTCGAGCCGTTGCACGCGGCCGACCAGGCCGACCTTGTGCAGGCGCTGTCAACCGCCGACCGCGGGTTGATCGAGGATTACCTCGGGCGGGAATTCGACCCGGAACTGTTTTCCTATCTCGACGAAGCGGTCCGCGAGGACATGCTGGAGGACCTTGAGCCGGAAGCGCTGGCCCTGGTCGTCAACGATCTCGATACGGACGACGCGCTCGACATCATCGAGGATCTCGACGAAGAAGAGCAGGAAGCGCTGCTGCAGCAGCTTTCGGTCGTCGACCGGGCGCTGTACGAAGAGGCGCTCAGCTATCCCGAGGAGAGCGCGGGGCGCCTGATGCGCCGGGAGTTCGCCGCCATCCCGCTGGAATGGAATGTGGGGCAGGCGATCGACTACATGCGTTCCGGCGTTGAACTGCCTGATGCGTTTTACGGGCTGTTCGTGGTCGGGCCGGACCACAAGCCCAGCGGCATGGTGATGACCAGCCGGCTGCTGCGCCGCCGCCGTTACGTGCCGGTCAAGAACATCATGGAGACCGAGATCAAGATGATCCCGGTGACGATGGACCAGGAAGATGTCGCCTTCCTGTTTCGCCAGTACGGGCTGGTCGAGGCGCCGGTGATCGACGATGCCGGCCGGATCGTCGGGGTCATTACCGTCGATGACGTGGTCGACGTTATCCATGAGGAACACGAGGAAGACCTGCTGAAACTGGGCGGCGTGCAGTCCGACGACCTGTACGAGGCGGTCGCCGATACCGCGCGGCTGCGCGGGTCCTGGCTGTTCGTCAACCTGCTGACGGCCATCCTCGCCTCGCTTGTCATCGGCCTGTTCCAGGCGGAGATCGAAAAGATCGTGGCGCTTGCGGTGCTGATGCCCATCGTGGCGTCGATGGGCGGCAATGCCGGCACGCAGACCCTCACCGTTGCCGTGCGCGCGCTGGCGGTGCGCGAACTGACCGCCAGCAACGCCATGCGCGTGCTGGGCAAGGAAATGCTGGTCGGGGTGATCAACGGGTTCGCCTTCGCCATCCTGATGGGCGGCATTGCCTGGTTCTGGTTCTCCGACCTGGCGCTGGGGCTGGTGATCGGCGCCGCGATGATCATCAACCTGATCGTCGCCAGCCTGGCCGGGCTGCTGATCCCGCTGGGCCTCGACCGCGCCGGAATCGACCCCGCCATCGGCTCCAGCGTCATCGTGACGACGGTGACGGATGTGATCGGTTTCCTGTGTTT
>JAQCHR010000179.1 GCA_027619655.1 Pseudomonadota bacterium | reverse complement strand
CAGCGTAACGAGGCAATACGTCGCGCGGTAGGGCGGGATCGCCGGACGGTAACATTTATTCTAATTATCAGGTCATTACTGTCTCAGCTCATCCTATATAAATAGAGTCCTAATGGGCTTCGCCCCTCGCGCGCGCAAGGCATCCCTACGTCTCCCCGCAAGCGGAGCCTTTCGTTCGGAGCCTCCTTGCCTTTGTTATCCCCATCCTCGCCGGAAGGCAGAGTTGCACATGCAATCCATGCAAGCAGTTATAACCACACGAAACTTTGCTAAAACGGTGACAGTACATTTTAGAATCCTCAATCTATATGTACAGACATGGTAGTTGCCTTAAAGTCGCCGCTCCATCCTGAACAGAAGCCATTTGTATCTGCTATTCGGCTACTATTCGGCCACTATTCGGCTATCGAGTGTAAGCCGGGCCCTACCGTCCTTAACAGGCTTGACGCCCTCGACAGGATTCGAACCGCCGCCCGCCCCGTGCTACCGTGCCATGCCGCGGCACTGCCGGGCATCGTCAGGGGGAACGGAGTGGACCGACCATCATGAAAATCACCGCGCTTGAAACCATCCATGTTGCGGAATTCAGCAACCTTGTCTGGGTGCATCTGCACACCGATGCCGGGATCGTCGGGCTGGGGGAGACGTTCCGCAATTCCGACGCGGTCGTCACCTACCTGCACGAGACCGTGGCGCCCTATCTGATCGGCAAGGACCCGCGCCAGGTGGAGCGCCATGCCGATGCGCTGGTCAACCGGGTCGGCAACCATTTCTTCGGCTATCCCTCGCGCTCGATCGAATATCGCGGCAACAGCGCGGCCGACCTGGCGCTGTGGGACATCAAGGCGAAGGCGCTGGGCGTGCCGCTGCACGAGCTACTGGGCGGGACCTGCCATGACCGGCTGCGCGTCTACAATACCTGCGCCTCGGACGGCTATAACAAGCAGGCGCGGGCGGATATCAACAGCGCCCAGATCGGGCCGGGCGATGCGCCGGCGCCCGTCGGCGCGCTGGACGACCTGGCGGCGCAGCATGCGGATCCGGGCGCGCTGGCCGAATCGCTGCTGGCGGACGGCATCACGGCCATGAAGGTCTGGCCCTTCGATGCCTATGCCACGGAATCGCGCGGCCATCATATTTCGCCGGAGGGGCTGGAGACCGGCGTGGCGAAGCTGCGCGCGATTCGCGACGCGGTCGGCAGCCGCATGGATATCATGCTGGAGCTGCATTCCCTGTGGCACCTGTCGGCGGCGCTGCAGATTGCCCGGGCGGTGGACGATCTCGGCCTGTACTGGCTGGAGGACCCGATCGACACCGCGAATTTCGACGACCTGGCGCGCTACCGCGATGCGGTCAATGCAAGGGTCACTGCTTCGGAAAACCTCGGCTCCGTCAAATGGTGCAAGGAGGCGCTGCAGCGCGGCGCCGTGGATGTGGTGAGCTCCGACCTCGTCTGGCTGGGCGGGGTGACGGCGGGGCGGCGGATCGCGGCGCTGGCGGAAGCCTTCGACCGGCCCGTCGCCTTCCATGACTGCGCCGGACCGGTCGGGTTCTGGACCAACCTGCACCTGCTGTTCGCCGCGCCCAACGCGCTGGTCATGGAATCGGTGCGCGCCTATACGCGGGGCTTCTACCGCGACATCCTGACCGAACTGCCGCGCATCGAAAACGGCTACGCCTTTGCCGACTCAAAGCCCGGGCTGGGCGCCGCACTGAAACCGGAACTGCTCGCCCGGCCGGACACGGTCATCCGCCGTACCGGCTGAGGACGCATCGGGCCATCAGGGAATTCGCGGGGCCGGACTGGCGGGAATGCCATGCCGCGTAAAGCGCGCGCGCCGATCCCGCGCTGAGCCTTTCGCGCTGGAATGCCCGCAGCGCAGCGCCCCGTTAACCGAAAATTCACTTTACGGGAATAGAGAAATAAGGCGTGCTGCACGGTTGATGCCCGTTGCGTACGCCCGCCGGCGATGTGCCGGGAGGCTGGTTTGCCATACCGGAAGTTATGCAGGCCGGGACAGTGTTCGGAAGTTTCAGAAGTACCTGAAGTAAACAAAAGTTGAGAAATTGAAAACCGGTATATCCCTGTTGATTTCAGGACTGGTTGTGAGCGCCCTGATAGGCCTGACGTATATCATTTATCGGTCCGAGGTCGAACGTCAGGATATATCTGCGACCGGTCAAGTGACCCGCGAAGTCGATCTTCTGGCGGGCAGACTTCAGCAGTCCATGAATTTGCGGCTGCAGCTCACGCGAGGCCTGTCCGCGTTTGTTCTCGCGAATCCGAATTTCACTGACGACGACTTCGACAGGTTCGCCAACGCCCTTGCCCTTGAACAGTCGGGCATCCGCAGCCTGCAGCTTGCGCCCGACGCCGTCGTTCGCTACATGACCAACAAGGCAGAAAATGCCAAGGCGCTGGGGCATGATCTTCTCGGCGATCCCAAACGGCGTGATCTCGCGAGAGCGGCAATCGTAAATCGCGAATACATTATCGCCGGCCCGATAAATCTCCTGCAGGGCGGCACAGCGCTCATTGCCAGGCAGCCGATTTTCCTGCCAACCCGACCAGGCGACGACGAATTCTGGGGGTTCGCAACCGTCCTGATCGATACAGGCGTGTTGTTGGAAGACGCCGGCATTCTCAACGGGGTTCCCGGTGTCCATCTGGCCATCAGGGGCAAGGACGCGCTCGGGAAAATGGCTCTGTCATATACGGCGATCCGTTTGTGTTTGCCGCGCCGGTCGTGGAGCTTCCCATTGCCCTGGCGACCGGTTCATGGTCGTTGGCGGCTTCATGGATGCAAGGGGGGGAGCCCGTACACGACAACCTGCTCTGGATGTGCGCCGGTGGCATCTTCGCCGCCCTGACGGTCGGGTTGCTGCTTTTTATCGTTCTTCGGCGGCCCGAAGCATTACGCATGGCCGTTGCGAAAGCGACCGAGGCTTTGCAGGAATCCCATGCCGGACTGGAGCGGCGCGTGGCTGAAAGAACGGCCTCGCTTCAGGCGGCGAATACCGATTTGAAGGCGTCACAGCAACGGTTTCAGGATTTCGCCCAATCCAGCGCCGACTGGTTCTGGGAGACGGATGGCGACCTGCGCTTCACATACATGTCCCCGAATGTGGAGCGGATTCTCGGTGTTCGACCGGAATGGCATTACGGGAAGACCCGCGAGGAACTTGTCGGCGAAGACTGCGACAGGAGCGTCTGGGACGATCATTTCGAAACCCTGAAATCGCACCGCCCGTTCCGCGACTTCAATTATCTCAGGGTCGGTGAAAATATTGAGCCAAGATGGTTGAGCACGAGCGGTGTCCCGATGTTCGACACGGATGGGACATTCCTCGGCTACCGGGGTACGGCAAGAGATATCACCGCCCAGAAGCGCACCGAAGAGGCGCTGCAACAGGCCCTGAAGATGGAAGCCGTTGGCCAGTTGACCGGCGGGGGTGCGCATGATTTCAATAACCTGCTTGGTGTGATCATCGGCAATCTCGATTTCCTCGCGGAGGAACTCGCGGGTGACACGGGAAAGCTGCCGTTGATTGATGCGGCGCTCGGGGCGGCGGAAAGCGGTGCAAACCTGAACCGTCAATTGCTGGCGTTTTCCCGAAAGCAGGTGCTGAAAACCAGATTCATCGACCTGAGCATGCATATTCACAAGATGCTGGACATGCTGGACATGCTGGACCGGACGCTGGGCGAGACAATTGCGGTCCGTACCAGGCTGCTGCCCGAACTGCAAAAGGTCGAAATAGATACAAGCCAGTTTGATAGCGCATTACTCAATCTCGTCGTCAATGCGCGACACGCAATGCCCGCAGGCGGGCAGCTGACGATCGAAACGGAAAATACAGAACTCGGCGCAAGGGATGTCCGGCATTACGAGGGTGTCTCGCCCGGCAGATATGTGATGGTTTCGATATCGGACACGGGTACGGGCATGTCACCGGAGATTATGGCGCAAGTGTTCGATCCCTTCTTCACGACAAAGGACGTCGGCGAGGGAAGCGGTCTTGGACTGAGCATGGTCTTTGGATTCGTCAAGCAGTCTCGGGGACACGTCACGATCAGCAGTGTGGAAGGTGCGGGAACGACGATCCGGCTGTATTTCCCCGTATCCGACGACGAAAAGCCGGTCCTCGAAAAAACAGAACCCCGCGCGATCCCGAAGGGCGACGGCCAGCGGGTCCTCATCGTCGAAGACGACGACGGTCTGAGGACCGCTGCGAAGATGATGGTGACCAGCCTTGGCTAGAGGGCCGTTGCCGTGCCGGATGGCGAGGCCGCCCTGGCGAAACTGAACGGCAATGAAGCCTTCGATGTCATGTTTGTCGATGTCGTGTTGCCGCGCGCCATGAACGGGATCGAACTCGTAAAGCAGGCATCGACACGGAACCCGGCGATTCGCGTTCTCTTTACGTCGGGTTATACGAATGACGCGATGCTTCTGAACGGCGTTGCGCGCGAAGAACTGGAGCTTCTCAGCAAACCGTACCGGCGCGATGAACTGGCGCGGGCACTGGGGTGGGTTCTCGAGGCCGGTTCGGAATTCCCGCTTTTCGCGCCTTAGTGAAACGACGTCAACCTGACTGTTTATGGTCGATACGGCCTTCCCGCGAACCGCCTTTCAAACAGACGATCCAGGTTAAACGCCTGCCGGCACCGTGCGTCCGCGACGCCCGCAGCGACCGGAACGGGGAAGCGCGCTATGATACGGTCGGATACGAAAACGAATGTTGCGCCTTGGAGGGTTCGAACCTTTACGGTGGCATGTGATATCGTGCGCCATGCCGAATACGAGATGACCGGAACAATTGGGAAATTACCGTGATGTTCAGATCCCCGGTTTTCGCCGCCGCCGCGCTGGGCCTGATTGCCTGTCTCACGTTACCGGCGCAGGCGGCAGATTGCGGTAGGGTGACCATTGCCGACATGAACTGGAGCTCGGCGACGTTCATCGCCCATGTCGACCGGTTCATCCTCGAACACGGCTATGGCTGCGACGCGCAGCTGGTGGTCGGCGACACGATGCCGACGGGGACGTCGATGATCGAGAAGGGCGAGCCGGATATCGCGCCGGAGCTGTGGACCAACGGGATCAGCGCGGCGCTGGACCGCGGCATCACGGAGAAGCGGCTGCGCGTCGTGTCCGCGTCGCTGGTGGATGGCGGCGAGGAAGGGTTCTGGGTGCCGCAATACCTGGTCGATGCGACCCCCGAACTGGCGACCATTGCCGGGGTCAAGAAACACGCGGCGCTGTTCCGGAACCCGGAAGACCCGGCCACCTCGCTGTTCATGGGCTGTCCGGCAGGCTGGACCTGCCAGATCACGGCGGGGCATCTGTTCCGGGCGCTGAAGCTGGCGGAGGCCGGCTTCGTGCTGGGCGATCCGGGCTCGGGCGCCGGGCTAGCCGGGTCGCTGGCCAAGGCGTATGAGCGCAAGCAGCCCTGGTTCGGCTATTACTGGGCGCCGACGCTGCTGCTCGGCCGCTACGATATGGTGAAGGTCGAATTCGGCTCGGGGATCGATACGGCGCATTTCGTCGACTGCATCACCCAGCCTGACTGCGCCGATCCCCGCCCCACCATGTATCCGCCCTCGCCGGTGCAGACGGTCGTCGCGGCGGGGCTGGCGGAACGCGCGCCGGATGTCATCGAATACCTGTCGAAGCGCGGCTTCACCAATGGCTTCATGAACGGCTTCTTGGCCTGGATGGACGACAACCAGGCCGATGGCGCGGTGGCGATGGCGCATTTCCTGAACGGGAACGCGGCGCTGTGGACGCGCTGGGTATCGGATGACGCGGCGGCGAAAATCCGGGCGGCGCTGGCGAAGCGCTAGCGCGGCCGGGCTGGAACGGGCGGACCGAAGCCATGGATGACAGGTGGCGCGACTTTCCGGAAATGGACCGCGCGACGCTGGTTGCCCTGCGCAAGGCGCTGGACGGCGCCTATCGGGATTTCTCGAGCGACTATGGTGCGGCCATCGAAGCCTTCTTCGACCCGCTGCTGTATTTCCTGGTCTGGTTCGAAAAGCTGCTGCTGGCGGCGCCCTGGTGGCTGGTGATCGCGATCCTCTGCGGCGTTGCCTGGCATGCCAGCCGGTCGTGGAAGATCGTGCTTGGCACCGCGGCGGCCTTTGTGCTGATCGGCTGGTTCGGGATGTGGGACGACACGATGCGCACAATGGGCATCATCACGGTCTGCACTTTGATTTCCATTGCCGCCGGGGTACCGGTCGGCATCGCCATGGCGCGCTCCCCCCGGACCCGGGCGGTGGTGACCCCGGTGCTCGACGTGATGCAGACCATGCCCGCCTTCGTCTACCTGATCCCGGTGGTGATGCTGCTGGGCATCGGCAAGGTGCCGGGGGTCATTGCCGTGGTTATCTATGCGATTCCGCCGGTGATCCGGTTGACCGACCTGGGCATCAGGCTGGTCGACCGCGACGTGCTGGAAGCCGCCGATGCCTTCGGCGCCACCCCGTGGCAACGACTGACCGGCGTGCAGATCCCGCTGGCCCTGCCGACGATCATGGCCGGCATCAACCAGACGATCATGATGGCGCTGGCGATGGTGGTGATCGCCTCGATGATTGGGGTGCAGGGGCTGGGCCAGCCGGTGCTGAAATCGATCACCAACCAGTATTTCACGCTGGGCCTGCTGAATGGGCTCGCCATCGTGGCGCTGGCCATCGTCTTCGACCGGATTAGCCAGGCCTATGGACGGCGCATGCAGGCCCATCGCGAACGGCTGGAAGGATGAGCCTGTGATCGACATCGCCGGCCTGTACAAGATATTCGGCGGCGACCCGGCGGGCGCCCTGCTGCTGGTCCGCGGCAAGGGGATAAGGCGGGCGGAACTGCTGGAAAGGCACAACAGCGTGCTGGCGCTGAAGGACGTGACCCTGTCCATGCCGGCGCGGCGGATCCAGGTCATCATGGGCCTGTCCGGTTCCGGGAAATCGACCCTGATCCGCCATATCAACCGGCTGGTCGAACCCACTGCCGGGCGGGTGACGGTGGACGGCGAGGACGTGCTCGCCCTGTCGAAGCCGGCGCTGCGGGAATTTCGCAGGCGCAAGACCGCAATGGTCTTCCAGCGCTTCGCCCTGCTGCCGCACCGCACGGTCGCGCAGAACGTGGCCTATGGGCTGGCGATCCAGGGCCGCGGCGCGGAAGAGATCAAGCGCCTGACCGCCTACTGGCTGGACCGGGTCGGGCTCGGCGGGCAGGGCGACCGCTACCCCGGCCAGCTTTCCGGCGGCATGCAGCAGCGCGTCGGCCTCGCCCGCGCGCTGGCGACCGATGCGGAAATCCTGCT
>JAQCHR010000178.1 GCA_027619655.1 Pseudomonadota bacterium | reverse complement strand
ATATCGTTGCCGATCATCGATACACGGGTCAGGACATCGGGGCCATTGCCGATCAGGGTCGCCCCCTTGACCGGCGCGCCGATTTTGCCGTTTTCCACCTTGTAGGCCTCGGTGCACGAGAAAACGAATTTGCCACTGGTGATATCGACCTGGCCACCGCCGAAGGACACGGCATAAAGCCCGTTCTTGACCGAGCGCAGGATTTCTTCCGGATCGGCATCGCCGTTCGGCATATAGGTATTGGTCATCCGCGGGATTGGCGCATGGGCAAAGGATTGCCGGCGCCCGTTACCGGTCGGCGCCGCGCCCATCAGGCGGGCGTTAAGCCGGTCCTGCATGTATCCGACCAGGATCCCGTCCTCGATCAGGACCGTACGGGAGGTCGCGGTCCCTTCATCATCGATCGTCAGCGATCCGCGGCGGTCGGTGAGCGTGCCGTCATCGACCACCGTAACGCCGGGGGACGCGACACGTTGGCCTAGCAGCCCGGCGAAGGCGGAGGTTTTCTTGCGGTTGAAATCGCCTTCCAGCCCGTGCCCGACCGCTTCATGCAGCAGGATGCCGGGCCAGCCGGGGCCGAGCACGACGGTCATTTCGCCGGCTGGCGCCGCAACGGATTCCAGGTTGACCAGCGCCTGCCGCAGCGCCTCGTCGGTCTGCGCCTGCCAGGCCGCCGGATCCACGAAGGCTTCATAGGAAACCCGTCCGCCGACGCCGTGACTACCGCTTTCCATGCGGTCGCCCTCGCCGACGATGACCGAGACATTGAGCCGGACCAGCGGCCGGATATCGGCGGCGCGGAAGCCGCCCGGCCGGATGATCTGTACCGCCTGCCATTCGCCGGAAATCGACGCGGATACCTGCCGCACCCGGGAATCGCTGGATCGGGCATATTCATCGATATCCGCCAGCAGTTTTACCTTGGCCGCGAAATCCATCTGGCCCAGCGGATTTTCGTCGCTATACAGGCTACGGTTCCGGCCGACGGGCGCACCGGCCATCGTCCCCGCGTGTCCGGACTGCACCGCGCGAACCGTATCGCCCGCCCGCTTGATGGCATCTTCATTCAGTTCCGCCGAATGCGAATAGCCGGTCGCCTCATCGGCGATGGCGCGCAACCCGAAACCCTGCATCGTGTCGAAGCTGGCGTTGCGGACGCGGCCGTCGTCATAGGAAACGCTCTCCGCCTGACAGTATTCCAGGTACAGCTCGCCGTCATCGGCGCCAATCAGCGCATCATCGACGATCTTCTGCGTCCGCGACTGGTCCAGGCCAGCCTTCTCGAAAAACAGGTTGTCAGTCGTTATCAGGTCGGACACGGCCGCCCTCCATGTTTTGTTTGGTCGCAGTAACCGCCCTTTCCGGCGCAACCGGACCACGGAACCCCTCGAATATGACAGAACTGTCGCGAAAATACAGCCTGTATGAGTCACGCTTCCATTACCGGAATATTCTCCTTCGCCATAAACGGTTCCGATCCCGCAATGTTCCGCACGGTCTTTTGACAGCCGGAAAAATCCGATGCAGGAAGCAAGTTGCGGTCGCATCCGGCGCCAACGATTCTTGCCATCCGACGCAGGTAATGTTAGGTAGCTTGTCTCATCGATAGGGATATTCGGTCATGACAACGTCTGGTTAGGATATTGCAAGCGACGAACCGGAACTCGTTCGCGTGCAACATGCGGTCATCATCCAAAAGGCCGCTGACATTCGGGCCCTGAACGACCTGCTGTCGGTCGGCTGGCACGCTGCCTCGACATCGCCGATGAATGATGCCGTCCTCGTCATTCTGGAGCGCGCGGGATCCCAGAAGGATATCGAGGAAATGCGGGCCGCGCTCGGCTACAGCCCGCTGGCCGGCAAAGCGGCGGACAAATAAGCGCCGGGGTCCGTCCGGGCGCCTTGTCAGTATTTTGTTAACCTTTCGATGCGAGCCTTGCCTATCTGCGCCGGCATGGAGTCCGGCCGACCGGAATGGATTTTCATGAAGCGATTTTCCGTGCTTGTGCTGATTGCGGGTCTCACCGCCTGTCAGACCAATGACCCCGCCAACCAGCGGGCCAGTGCCACGCTTTCCGGCCTGTTTCTGGGCGCCTTCGTCGGCTACAACATTCTGAGCAGCGGCGGCAACGGGCAGACCATCATGACCATCCTCGGCGCGGCGGCCGGCAGCGCCGGAGGGTATTATGCCGCTGACTACATCATCCGGATGGACAGGGAAAAGATGGAGCGCGCGGCCTTCCTGAGCCTCGACGGCGCAGCGGAAGGGTCAACCGTCTACTGGGAAAACGAAGACACCGGATCGGCCGGCAGTTTCTGGGTGCTGCGCAGTTTCCAGGAACCCGATGGTCGCCTCTGCCGGGAATTCATCGCCAATGTCATGGGCGATTCCGCGACAATCGAACGCCAGAACAAGGCCTGCCGGATCAGAAACGGCGCCTGGGAAATAGGCTGACTAAACGGCGGTTCCGCACCTGACGGGAACCTGTCAATTCAGGTCGCGACGCACCCGCGACAGCAGGTGTTTCTCCGCCTGGCACGCAGCGACATTATAGCACCTTCAATAAGATAGATCAGATTCACATGATCGCTGGATCGCCAGAGGCGATTCCAATCAACCATGATCTGATCTAATCCTTCAATGACGCAGAGATTGCACTGCGTTCCCGCCACATCACGCGCCCCGTGCCGGGCATGATCAAGGTGCCGTGCCGCGCGGTTTTGGAATTGTAAAGACCAGATCAGCAGGCTCCGCGAGCAGCAAAAAAACGGGGGCAGCCAAGCCACCCCCGTTCCTTTAATCGATCGGCTACGAAACGTTATGCGCCTTCGGCTTTCCGGCGGCGCCGATTGCCGGACCAGACCAGGCCGACCAGCCCGGCACCGAACAGCGCCAGCATGCCGGGTTCCGGCACCTGGTCGACATTCAGCAGGTTGAAGCCGGGCGCACTGGGCGAACCGCCGCCGCCCAGCGCCGGGATTTGCGGGTCGCCCGTATTCACGATGAAGTCCACCCACGATGCCTGATAGGGCGCCGCCCCGGAATCGAATGGTAAATCGAAGCCGAATCCGTCACGGAAATCCATAAACACGACTTCCGGTTCGCCGCCGTCATTGCTGACGGCAAATGCCGGCCCGATCGGGTCGAAAAAGCCGGTATCGACAATTTCCTCTTCGAACTCGTTGAGGCAGGTGCTTTCCGAGTCAACAGCAAAGCTTGCAAAGGACACGCCGCCACCGCTGCAATTGTTGGTATACCAGTGCAGGACATGCGTGATCACGCCGCCATCGTCAACGCTGTTGAACGGGTTCACACGACCCTCCGCGGCGTAAAGAGCGTCGAAGAATTCCCGGAACGGATCGCCCGCCTGCTGGAATTCCGCAATGCCATCCCAACCCGTTCTGGTATTGGCGACACCGATTTCCTCCAGCGCGAAGGACCAGCCGCCGGGTGCCGTGATATTGGTGATTTGCGCAAGGTTGCCGGCCTGCCCCGATTGCAGGCCCGGATTACCGGCGAACAGCAGCGAATCGCCAAAGAACGGAATTTCCCAGTCCCGTATGGCGAGGAACCCCTGTCCCGAACCGCTGCCGCCGTCACCGGCAAAGGCGTCCGAGGTATTGCAAAGCGTAAAACCGTACTGATTGCCGCCGCCCGAAAGCGGGTCGACGGAATCGGTGACAAAGGACGTCCGGTTCTGTCCCGGTGTGAAATTATCAATACAGCCCTGTGGCGCGTTGGGCGACGAGATGCCCGCCTGCACCGATGTGGCTGTCATCACCATGCCGAGGCCGGCGGTTAGCGCAAGCCCTGCGGCACCCGTAAACAGTCTCTTTCTGAATTCCATTTTAACTCCCCTTCCCGGAATTTTTATCCCGCGAAAATTGTCCGTTTTGCCCCCGCAAGCAGCCGATGGTCGGACAACCATGGCGTCTCTCCGGTTGGTTAATAAGCAAGTTTTATACCAGTCAACAAATGACGGAAATTTGTGCGTGTTTTCATCCGGTTACATTGCGGCGACCGCTTCGCGCATGGTGAAGGATCGCGCGGATTGTAAAGTATCTCGACGATTGTGATGGATATGCGTCCGCAATCGACTGATCAAACATTCGTAATATCAATAAAATCAATCAGGTATGGAGATTCGGGCAGGAAAAGCAGGATTTGTAAAAAATTTCGACATATTTTCGGTCGCGGGCGCGGCATTCCACTTTGCGCCTGATACAAATACGATAGGATCCGAAAGAGTGGCCGAATGAATACTAGTCGCGGTGTCAGAGTATGTTAATCAAGCGTCGATCAATCCTGCGATTCAGTGCAAGCCTTTTGGCAGCCTTGGCGGGGTTGAGCAAAGGGGTGCTTGGCGCCGAAAGGCCGGTTGGTTTAGATGCCCCCTATCCGCTGACTGCGCTGTCCCCGTTCCTGGATATCCTGATCCCGGGCGATACGGAGAGCGCGGCGGCGAGCGAACTCCAGATTGATGAATTTATCCGTCACAAGGCACGGCTGAACACCCGTTATATTCTTTTATTGCGTGAAGGATGCCGTTGGCTGGATGCCGAAGCGCGGAAATCCGGTGCCAATGATTATGCGGCCTTGCACCCGGCAACGCAGGAGGAAATCGTCGCGCGGGCAGCGAGTGCGGATGAGCACTCTTTGCAACGCGTGTTTTTCGAACGAACCCGCCTGGACGCCATGGACGCCTATTACAGCGATCCGCGTAGCTGGCCAACCCTCGGCTTTAGCGGCCCGCCGCAACCGATAGGTTATCCGGATCATGCCGCGGCACCAAATCGATAATGGTGCAAATTGACGCCATCGTCATCGGTTCGGGCGCCGGGGGCGCAGCGGCAGCCTGGGCGCTGGCCGAACGGGGCGCATCGGTGCTGCTGCTGGAAAGCGGGCCGGCCTATGATCCCTTCAGCGACTACCGGTTGGACCGACCGGACTGGGCCCTTGATGAATTTCCGGCCAAGGTGCCGGTATTCAACCGCCAGACCGTTGCGCCGTCGCAGGCACTGGAACCGAAATGGACCGGCCTGAACTCCTGGAACAAGGTTGCAGGCCGCTATAACCGGGGCGACCGCCGCCTGAATGGCGGATATAGCCATTTTGTCGGGCTTGGTGGCTCGACGCTGCATTTTACGGGCGAGGCGCATCGCCTGCATCCGGCCGCAATATGAATGCACAGCCGTTTCGGCGTCGGCGCGGACTGGCCTATCAGCTATGACGAACTGGAACCGTATTACGGCGAAGCAGAACGCATCGTCGGGGTCGCAGGGCCGGCGGCTGGTGACAGCCGCCCACGCAGCACGCCGTACCTGCTGCCGCCACACCCCCTCAGCTACGCAACGACAAAAATAGCCGAAGGATGCCAGTTGCAGGGGCTGCCCTTCATCGCCAATGCCCGGGCAGCCCTGTCGGAACCCTATGACGGGCGCCCTGAATGCAATTATTGTGGCAACTGCAACCGTGGCTGCCCCCGCACCGACAAGGGTAGTGCCGATGTCACCTTTATCCCGAAAGCCAGGGAAACGGGACGATGCGAAATCCTGACAGAATGCCATGTGACACGTATTTTAGCCGGCCCGAACGACCGGGTTACCGGCGTGGCATACAGGGATGCGTCCGGCACGGCGCGGATTGCCGACGCGCGCAGTGTAATCGTGGCAGGGGGTGCGGTGGAAACGCCGCGGCTGCTCCTGAATTCCGGTGGCGAATTCGCACCGGATGGCCTCGCCAACGAATCCGGGCATGTCGGCCGCCATTTCATGGAAACGCTGCACTGGACATCGTCAGGGCTGCACCAGGATCACCTCGGTAGCCACCGGGGTTTGCCGGCGGACGGCATCTGCTGGCATTATAATGCGCCGGACGCCATACCCGGTATCCCGGGCGGGTTTCGGTTTGGCAGCGCCGCCCGGGAAATCGGATTCAACGGTCCGGTCGCCTATGCCCGCCGGGTCGTGCCGGGTTGGGGCCGCGCGCATAAGGCAGCCATGCGGGATGCATTCGG
Source organism: Pseudomonadota bacterium (assembly GCA_027619655.1). Lineage (GTDB taxonomy): Bacteria > Pseudomonadota > Alphaproteobacteria > UBA8366 > MarineAlpha4-Bin1. The sequence continues at coordinate 1,351 of JAQCHR010000178.1, read as the reverse complement.
GCGCGTCGTCTCAATTAGCGCTATTGGCGAAAGCCTGCCCAATGACGCCTCCTATATTGATCTCGACCCCGCGGAAAAAGATAGCCTGGGGCTGCCCAAGGCGCGCATCCACAGCCATCTGGGCGACGGCGAACTGCGCCGGCTCGCCTTCATGGCACAGACCTGCCGGGAGGTCCTGATGGCGTCCGGGGTTGTTGAAATGATCGAGGAATTCGGCGCCTATGACACTTTCCGACCGACCCATGTCTTCAGCACCTGCCGGATGGGTGACGACCCGGCGGACTCGGTGGTTGACCGTTTCGGCTGCAGCCATCGCTGGCGAAACCTGTTCAGCGCGGATGCCAGTGTCTTTCCCAGTTCGGGCGGCGGCGAATCGCCGGCGCTGACAATTCAGGCGCTTGCCATCCGGATGGCTCGCGATCTGGTCGAACGGGCCCGAAAGGGCACGCTGTAATGCCGATGGCCCTAGCATTACGATAGACCGGTCATGCGTATCCTGCTCGCCATCCACAATGTTTACAGCGACAACACCAGCGGCGCCGCGCGATGCGTTCGCTGATTGATGGAATGGCTCTGCGCCGCGGGGCATGAATGCGCCGTCCTGTCGACGACCCGCTTCGACAATGCGCCGCCGACCCGGTTCCACCGTCATTTGAAATCCGTCGGCATAACGCCGAGCCGGCATCCAGTACCGAAGGGGTTTCAACGATATCTCAGAAACCAGCGCCGAGAAGCGAAAGGAAGGCCGCTGGTCTCCTACAGGATGAATGGCGTACCGGTGACGGTTTTACTGACCGAACATAACGAAGCGACCAGACCGGACCACGCCGAATACGAGCAGTTCATCTTCCATACCGATGACGCCCTGCTGAGCCTGAAACCGGATCTCGTCATTACCTATGGCGCGCATGGGGTCCTGCAGGAAGCCATGCGGCACGCCAAGGGACGGGGTGCTGCGACGCTGTTCTGGTTACACAATCACGGCTATGAGAACCGGGAAATCTTTCGTTACGCCGATCATGTCCTGTCCCCCAGCGACTAACTGCGGCGGCATTACGAAAGCGCCATCGGCCAGCCCAGCGCCGTTTTGCCGCCGGTAATCAATTACAATGAAATCATGGCGGCAGATGGCCCGAGGAGCCACCTGACATTTGTCAAACCCACGGCCGCAAAAGGCGCCGTATTCTTCGCGGGCCTCGCCGAAATGCTGGCCGGGACAAGGCCGGAAATCCCCATACTGGTCATCCAGTCGGCAGCAGACGACAGCCTGCTGCGCGGCGCAGCCGGAATTGACCTGACACCGTTCGCCAACATTCTTATCGATCCGCCCTTAGCGGAATCCAGACTGTTT
>JAQCHR010000177.1 GCA_027619655.1 Pseudomonadota bacterium | reverse complement strand
ATGCATTCCTTGAGGTTGACGGTGGTGCGCCGTTCCTCGTCCATGATGCCCATGCGCAGCGTATTGCCGGGCAGGCCGAGCGCCTGCTCGACCCGGCCGAACAGCGTGTCGGTAAACGCCACTTCTTCCGGCCCGTGCATTTTCGGCTTCACGATATAGACCGCGCCAGACCGGCTGTTGCTGCGGGTCGTGTTGCCCTTCAGGTCATGCATCGCGATCATTGCCGTCACCATGGCGTCGACAATGCCTTCGGGGACTTCATTACCGTCCTGGTCCAGGATCGCCGGCGTGGTCATCAGGTGCCCGACATTCCGCACCAGCATCAGGCTGCGGCCCGGCAGGGTCACCGTGCCGCCGCCGGGGGCGGTGAACTTGCGATCCGGGTTGAGGCTGCGCTGCACCGTCTGCCCGGCCTTTTCGAAACTGTCCGCCAGGTCGCCCTTCATCAGGCCAAGCCAGTTGCGGTAGACCAGCACCTTGTCATCCGCATCGACGGCAGCGACCGAATCCTCGCAGTCCTGGATCGTCGTGACCGCCGCCTCCAGCACGATATCGGCGATACCGGCGGGATCATCCTTGCCGATGAAATGCGTCCGGTCGATCCTGATTTCGATATGCAGCCCGTTATTCACCAGCAGGATCGAGTCCGGCGATGCCGCATCCCCGGTATAGCCGGCCAAACCGCCGCGATCCTTCAGCAGCGCCGCAACGCCGCCCTGCAGCGAAACCGACAGGGCGCCGCCGGTTACCGCATAACCGGTCGCTGCGCCATGCGACCCTGTCGTCAGCGGGGCGACCCGGTCCAGGAAATCGCGCGCGAAGGCTACGACCTTTGCGCCGCGCGCCGGATTGAACCCGCCGTTCCGCGACCCCTCGCCGTCTTCGGGAATAGCATCCGTGCCGTACAGCGCGTCATACAGGCTGCCCCAGCGCGCATTGGCCGCGTTCAGCGCGTAACGCGCATTGGTGACAGGCACGACAAGCTGCGGCCCCGCGATGGTGGCAATTTCGGGATCGGTCGTTGGCGTGTCGATGCTGAAATCGGCGCCAACCGGTTGCAGATACCCGATTTCAACCAGGAACGCCCTGTAAGCGGCGCTGTCGAAGCGCTGGCCCTTCCGCTCCCGGTGCCATGCATCGATCCGCGCCTGCATGTCCTCGCGGGTTTGCAGCAGGGCCCGGTTGACCGGCGCCAGATCGCGCATGATCGCGTCGAACCCGGGCCAGAACGCCGCCGCCGTGACACCGGTCCCCGGCAGGGCTTCTGTATTGATGAAATCGTGTAGGTTTGCCGCGACCTGAAGGCCGCCTTCCTGAACCCGTTCTGTCATTTGTTCTTATTTTTCCTGTTCTGAGAAACTATTTTATCCGGCCCAACATAATGCAAGAACCGTTCCGTCACCATTGAAACGCGGGAACTTCCCCGACGTATCGATTGCAATTAATGCCTAGCCCGGCATGCGATTTCCGATACTGTCCATTCCAGCGGTTGAACGATGGCCGCCACCGCTTGCCGCTGCAGGCAACGCGACGCTAATGTGACGCATCCATAGCCATCGTATCGTCTATTTTTTGCGCATTCGCGCCCGGTTCAGGAGGAAAATCATGAGCAAGGCCCTTGACGGCATCCGCATCATCGACATGACACATAATCAGGCGGGGCCAGCCTGCTGCCAGATCCTGGCCTGGCTTGGCGCCGACGTCATCAAGCTGGAACCGCCCCAGGGCGGCGATGTCGCCCGCGTCGTGCAGCGCGACATTCCGGACCAGGACAGCCTGTTTTTCCTGGTGTTCAACGCCAACAAGCGCAGCATCACGCTGAACCTGAAATCGGACGAGGGCAAGGAACTGTTCCGCAAGCTGCTGGCCGAATCCGACGTGCTGGTGGAAAACTATTCGCCCGGCGCGCTGAAGCGCATGGGGTTCGGCTGGGACGTGCTGCAGGAACTCAACCCGCGGCTGATCTACGCCACGGTCAAGGGCTTCGGCACCTATGGCCCCTACAGCCATTTCAAGAGCTTCGAACCCATCGCGCAGGCGATGGGGGGCGCCATGAGTGTCACCGGCCATGCGGACGGTCCGCCGACCCTTACCTGTGCCGCGATCGGCGATTCAGGCACCGGCATGCAGCTCGGCATCGGTATCCTGGCCGCGCTGCACCAGCGTCACACCACCGGCAAGGGGCAGGAGGTCGAGGTCTCCATGCAGGATGCGGTGGCCAACATCAACCGCGTTGCGATCCGCGACCATCAGCGGTTCGGCAAACCGAAGGAGCGCACCGGAAACCAGCTGGGCAATACGGTGCCGGGAACGGCCTATCCCACGGCGCCCGGCGGCCCCAACGACTACGTCTTTGTCTTTGTCCAGCCGCAGATGTGGGAGTCGTTCCTGGGCGCGATCAACCGGCCGGACCTGAAGGACAATCCGAAATTCGCCACCGGCGAGGCGCGCTGGAAAAATTGCGACGAGATGAACGCCATCGTCGAGGAATGGACGATGACCAAGACAAAATACGAGGTCATGAAGATTCTGGGCGATGCGGGCGTGCCGTCCGGCGCGGTGCAGGATACCGGGGAGCTCCTCAACGACGAGCACCTTAAGGCGCGCGAAATGGTCGTGGATATCGATTTTCCGGGCCGCGGCATATACCAGACGCTGGGCTGCCCGATCAAACTGTCGGATACCCACGCCGATATCGTCCGGCCGCCGCTGCTGGGCGAGCATACGGATGAAATCCTGGAGACGATCTGCAAGGTCGATCCCCAGCAACTGGCCCGGCTGCACGAGGAAAAGATCGTATAGTTTCGACGGAGTGCGCCAGGTCACAGACGGACCCCGGTCGTTTGTATACCGTTAACGGCGACAGTGTAATCTCGGTCGGGATTGCACTGTCGTTATTATTCGGTTGAGATACGTTCATGATGTTCAGCAGCCTGTTTCGCACGCTATTTCCGCGCCGGTCGTCGCAGCGCGTCGTCGGATCGCTGGCCGAGGTGCATATCGACGGCGTGCCGCATCACGTCCTGGACTGGAGCGAAACCGGCCTGAGCATCGACGGATACGAAGGCTCGCCGGCGGTTGGCGAACGCGTCATGTTCCGCTTCGTGCTGCCGCTGACCAGCGAGGATATCTTCGAATTCGAAACCTGGGCCGAAGTCATCCATAACGACGAAGCCGGTATCGGCATGCGCTACCTGTCAATCAGCGACGATCTGACCCGGCGGCTGCGCGCCGTCCTGCGGGTCATGGGCACGACCGACGTGACCATCCCCAAGGGCGCCATCAGTTACGACTGAACGCCTCACGGCGACCCGGCGGCGCTGCAACCGTCGCACGATACTTGAATCTGCCCGTCATTGAATTTACCGTCCCCCTTCATGTCACCACCCGGCCAGCCTTCCGGGCCGATACCCGTATGAATTGAGAGGACACGAACCACATGGGGACGAATAACGATTGGCTTGCCCAGGTCACCGAAGCAACCCTTGAACCCGACATGCCGATCTGCGACCCGCATCATCATTTGTGGGATTTCCAGCACGAACGGATCGAACCGCGCTATATGCTGGACGAAATCCTCAAGGATACAGGCAGCGGCCACAACATCGTTTCCACGGTTTTCATCCAGTGCGCCACGATGTTTCGCGCAGATGGTCCCGAAGCCATGAAGCCGGTCGGCGAAGTTGAATTCGCCAACGGCATCGCCGCGATGGCGGCATCCGGCCTTTACGGCAAGACCCGCGTCGCGGCCGGCATAGTCGGTTATGCCGATATGATGCTGGGCAGCGCCGCGGGCGACGTGCTGGATGCGCAGATCGCCGCCGGGAACGGACGCTTCAAGGGCATCCGTCACATGGCAACCTGGGACGCGGACCCGGCAGTTCCTAACGGCCGGTTCATCGACCGCGGCGGCCTCCTCATGGAACCGGCCTACCGCGAGGGCGTCCGGGAACTGACCAAACGCGGACTGACCTTCGAGGGCTGGTGCTACCACCCGCAGCTGCCAGAGATGATCGACCTCGCCCGCGCCCATCCGGATCAGATCATCATCATGAACCATCTGGCCGCGCCGCTGGGACTGGGCGGATACGCCGGCCGGCGGGAGGAAGTTTTCGAGGTCTGGAAAAATTACTTCGCCGAACTGGCGACCTGCCCAAACGTGGTGGCCAAGCTGGGCGGGCTGAATATGGAGTATCTCGGCTTCGGCTGGCAGCACCGGCCCAAACCGCCAACCAGCGACGAACTGGTCGCAGCGACCAGGCCTTATTTCGATTTCGTGATCGAAAAATTCGGCCCCGACCGCTGCATGTGGGAATCCAATTTCCCCGTCGACAAGCTGAGCAGCAGCTACAACATCCTGTGGAATTCGTTCAAGAAAATCTCGAAGGATTTTACCGCCGGCGAAAAGGCGAAGCTGTTCCACGACACCGCAACCCGGATCTACGATCTATAGGACAACGCCGCGTCCAGCGACGCGATACAGGGAGGTTTCGAGATGGCGTATAATACCAACTGGCTGAATCTGTTGCAGGAAAAGCCCCTGGAGCCCAAGCTGCCGATCTGCGACCCGCATCACCACCTGTGGGAATTCCGCCATGAGCGGGTGGCGCACCGCTACCTGCTGGACGACATCCTGGAAGACGTGCAGGGCGGCGGCCACAACATCGTCTCCACGGTCTTCATCGAATGCGGCGCGATGTACCGCAAGTCCGGCCCGAAGCACATGCGTTGCGTCGGCGAGACCGAATTCGTCAACGGCGTCGCCGCGATGGCGGCATCGGGTCTGTACGGCAAGACGCTGGTCGCCGCCGGCATCGTCGGCACCGCCGACCTGACCCGCGGCAGCAAGGCGGGCGCCGTGCTGGATGCGCAGATCGTCGCCGGCGGCGGGCCGAAGGGCCGGTTCAAGGGCATCCGGCACAGCGCAAGCTGGGATGCGGACCCCGCCATTCCGCGGGGCCGGCTGAACCCGGGCAAGGGCCTGTATCTGGACAAGACCTTCCGGGAGGGCTTCGCCGAACTGGCGCCGCGCAACCTCAGCTTCGAGGGCTGGTGCTACCATCACACGATCCCGGACCTGACCGACCTGGCCAAGGCGTTCCCCGACACGACGATCATCCTGAACCATTTCGGCGGCCCGCTCGGCATCGGCCCCTATGCGGGCCAGCAGGATGAAATCTTCAAGACCTGGCGCAAGGACATCACCGACCTGGCGAAATGCCCCAACGTCGTCGCCAAGCTGGGCGGGCTGAACATGGAAATGAACGGCTTCAACTGGCACCACCGCCCGTTGCCGCCGACCAGCGACGAACTGGTTGCGGCGTACAAGCGCTATTTCGAGCATGTCATCGACAAGTTCGGGCCGGACCGCTGCATGTTCGAGTCCAACTTCCCCGTCGATATGGTGAGCTGCAGCTACACCGTGCTGTGGAACGCCAACAAGAAGATGGCCAAAGGCGCTTCTGCCAAGGAAAAGGCGGCGCTGTTCCACGATACCGCAACGCGCATCTACAAGCTCTGACGCCGCCAACGAGCCCTTAGGGAGGACCACCATGGCACGCAATACCGCCTGGCTGAACCAGGTTCAGGAAAAGACTATCGACCCCAGCCTGCCGATCTGCGACCCGCACCATCACCTTTGGGAATTCAAGCATGAACGGGTCGCCGACCGTTACCTGATGAACGAAATCCAGGAAGACCTTAACGCCGGTCATAATATCGTGTCCACGGTGTTCATCGAGGCCCATTCGATGTACCGGAAGGCCGGCCCGGCGCACCTGAAGGTCGTCGGCGAGACAGAATTCGTCAATGGCATTGCCGCGATGAGCGCGTCGGGCCTGTACGGCAAGACACAGGTCGCCGCCGGCATTGTCGGCACCGCCGACTGCCTGCTGGGCGCCGCCAGGACCGCCGAGGTGCTGGATGCGCATATCGTCGCCGGCGGCGGCGCAAAAGGGCGGTTCCGCGGCATTCGCCAGATCGCGACCTGGGACCCCCATCCCGATGTCTTCAACGGCCGCGTCAACCCGCAGCCGGGCATGTATCTCGACCCGAAATTCCGGGAAGGCTTCGCCGAACTGGCGCCGCGCAACCTCACCTTCGACGCCTGGTGCTACTTCCCCCAGATTCCGGAACTGACGGACCTGGCGAAGGCGTTTCCGGACACGAAGATCGTCCTCAACCATTTCGGCGGGCCGGTCATGACCGGCCATTATGCCGGCATGAAGGATGAAGTCTTCAAGCAATGGCGCAAGAGCATGACCGACCTGGCGAAATGTCCGAATGTCTATGCCAAGCTCGGCGGGCTGAACATGCACTATATCGGCTTTGACTGGCATCTCCGGCCGCTGCCGCCGACCAGTGACGAACTGGTGAAGGCGTACGCGCCCTATTTCAAGCATACGATCGACAGGTTCGGGCCGGACCGCTGCATGTTCGAATCCAACTTCCCAGTCGACATGATCAGCTGCAGCTACAACGTACTGTGGAACGCCAACAAGAAGATGGTGAAAGGCGCCTCCGCGAAGGAAAAAGCGGCCATGTTCCACGATACGGCGACGGGTTTCTACCGCCTGTAGCGGCGGGGTATCTTCGTGGCGAAGAACGATGCCTGGCTCGCCCTGACACAGGAGGAGACGCTCGACCCCGGCCTGCCGATCTGCGACCCCCACCATCACCTGTGGGACGGGCGCGACGCGCGACTGACGCCGCGCTACCTGCTGGATGAAATCCTGCGGGACCTGACCAGCGGCCACAACGTGGTATCGACCGTATTCATCGAATGCGGCTCCATGTATCGCGGCGAAGACGCCATGCGGTTCATCGGCGAGGTCAAGTTCGCCAACGGCATCGCGGCGATGAGCGCGTCCGGCCTGTACGGCAAGCCGCGCGTCGCGGCGGGCATCGTGGGATCGGCAAACCTGCTGGACGACGGGACGGCCGGGCGGGTTCTCGACGGGCTCATCGCGGCGGGCAACGGGCGGCTGAAAGGGATCCGGCATGGCGGGTCCTGGGACGCCGCCGATGATGTCAACAACCCGCGCGCCGGCCCGACCACGCCGCCGATGCCGGGCCTGTTCGCGATGGATGGCTTTCGCCGGGGCTTTGCCGAACTGGCGCCGCGCGGGCTGACATTCGAGGGCTGGTGCTTCCACCCGCAGATTCCCGAACTGACCGACCTGGCCCGCGCCTTTCCGGACACGACCATCATCTTCAACCATTTCGGCGGGCCGCTGGGAATCGGCCCCTATGCGGGCAGGCGCGACGAAATATTTATGGCCTGGCAGAAAGATGTGGCGGCTTTGGCCGGGTGCCCGAATGTCGTCGCCAAGCTGGGCGGAATCAACATGGCGCTGAACGGGTATGGCTGGCATGAA
>JAQCHR010000176.1 GCA_027619655.1 Pseudomonadota bacterium | reverse complement strand
ATGGACAGGGATGGCGCGTTGCTGCTGGAAGAACCGGACGGGGTCCGGCAAACCATTTCAGCCGGTGATGTGTTTCTCTGATAGGATCGATGGATGCTTCTGGTGATCTGTTCACGAAATACCAGTGTGGCTTTCGCCGTGGATGACGGCGACCTGCTGAGGGGTGTCTGGCGCCGGTGTAACTGCCGCACGTCAAAATTAAACCGACCGAAAAGGGCATTGGAAAATCCACGAATCCGGCAAAGCCGTCGGGAATTTTCCGGGGCAATATCGGCATGATTGAAGGACTGGTGACGCGTATGCAGAAAGAATTCGGAAATGCGATGACGGTCGTCGCGACCGGTGGCCTCGCGTCGCTGTTCGCCGCGGTGACCGATGTCATCGGTCATACGGACCGTGAACGAAGGATTCGCGGATTGCGGGAAGTATACTTGCGGAACCGCGCCGCATGAAGGGATATGCGCAGACCGGGACGCCGTCCGCGGAGGAATTGCTGTTTCTGTCGCTTGGCGGCGCCGGCGAAATCGGCATGAACCTGAACCTGTTCGGCCATGATGGCGCCTGGCTTATGGTGGACCTGGGGATCACCTTCGGCGACGACGAGACGCCGGGAATCGATATCATCATGCCGGATCCGACGTTCATCGAGGAACGCGCCGATCTGCTGGCCGGCCTTGTGTTGACCCATGCCCATGAAGACCATATCGGTGCGGTACCCTATCTGTGGCGGCGGCTGAAATGTCCGATTTACGCAACCCCGTTCACCGCCAGCATCCTGCGCCGCAAGCTGGAGGAGGTGAACCTGCACAAGAAGGCGGTCATCACCGAAATTCCCTTGTCCGGCCGGTTCGACGTCGGTCCCTTCAACATCGAGCTGATTACCCTGACCCATTCCATCCCGGAACCGAACGCCTGCGTGATACGGACGGCGGCTGGGACGGTGATGCATACGGGCGACTGGAAGCTGGACCCGGACCCCAAGGTGGGTGCGACGACGGATGAGGCAGCGCTGATCCGGGTAGGCGAGGAAGGGGTCCTGGCGATGACCTGCGATTCGACGAATGTCTTCGTCGCCGGGCATTCCGGTTCCGAATCCGATGTCCGGGACAGCCTCCGCGAAACCACCGCGCGGTTTGAAAATCGCGTGGTGATTGCCTGTTTTGCGTCCAATGTGGCGCGGCTTGAATCGGCTGCGCATGCGGCGCTTGAAAATGACCGCAGCGTGGCGCTGGTTGGCCGGTCGCTCTGGCGCTTCTACGAAGCGGCGATGGAAAACGGATATCTGACAGATATTCCGCGGTTCCTGACGCCAAAGGAAGCCAGCGATATCCCGCGAGACAAGATCCTGCTGATCTGTACCGGCAGCCAGGGCGAGCCGCGTTCTGCCCTGGCCCGTATCGCCCGCGGCGAACATCGCGATGTCCATCTCGATCCGGGCGATGCCGTGATCTTTTCCAGCCGGGTCATCCCGGGCAACGAGAAATCGATCGGCCGGTTGCAGAACCGGCTTACGGAACTGGGCGTGGACATGGTGACCACGCAAGACGATGAGAGTGTTCATGTCTCGGGACATCCGGCCTGTGACGAATTGATCCAGATGTATCAGTGGATCCGGCCACAGGTTGCCGTTCCGGTGCACGGTGAGTTGCGTCACCTCCGCGCCCATGCCGCGCTGGCGAAGGAATGCCAGGTGCCGCAGAGCTGCGTTGCGCCGAACGGTACGCTGCTGCGCCTGGCGCCCGGCCCGGCGACGGTGATCGACGAGGTCTTTACCGGCCGGCTGGCACTGGATGGAAACCGGCTGATTTCGCTGGGCAGCAGCGTAATGCGCGAACGCCGCGGGTTGATGGAAAACGGCTCGGCTGTCGTGACGCTGGTGGTCGATCGCGCAGGCGACCTGCATGCCGACCCGCAGATCGCGACACAGGGCGTGTTCGACCAGGAAACCGATCCCGACCTGGTTGACGGGATGACCGATGCGGTTATGGATGCGCTGGAGGACATGCCGGCAAAATCGCGCCGCATGGACGATGCTGTCTGCGAGGCGGTTCGTATCGGGCTGCGGCGCTGGATCAAGGCGATCTGCGGCAAGCGGCCCAAGACCAAAGTCCACCTGGTTCGGATATAGGCGGCCCGGGCATGATCGGGCGATTGAACCACGTAGCCATTGTTGTTCCGGACCTTGCGGCCGCGTCCGCCATGTACCGGAATGCTCTGGGCGCGGAGGTTTCGGCGCCGCAGGACCTGCCGGAGCACGGTGTTACTGTGATCTTCGTCATTCTGCCGAACAGCAAGATCGAACTGCTGCACCCACTGGGGGATAATTCGCCGATTGCGGCTTATCTCGAACGCCATCGCGATGGCGGGATGCATCATATCTGTTATGAAGTGGACGATATTCTGGCGGCGCGGGACCAGCTGATATCGCAGGGGGCGCGGGTGCTGGGCGACGGCGTGCCAAAAAACGGGGCGCACGGCAAGCCGGTCCTGTTCCTGCATCCCAAGGATTTTGCGGGAACGCTGATCGAACTGGAACAGGTCTAGGGGACGCGGAACGTGAGTATCGTTGAGGGTATCGTCACATTTGCGATTATCTGGTGGCTCGTGCTGTTTATGGTTCTCCCTTGGAGCATTACCCGGGAGGAAAATCCGGAGATCGGTCATGAAGCCGGCGCCCCGGTTAAAACACGGCTATGGCTGAAAATCGCGATTACCACCGGTATTTCACTTGTCCTGCTGGTTATTGCCTGGGCGATTGCGGAATCCGGCTGGATCAGCTTCCGCGGCTGACAAGGCCGAAATCCGGATACGCGTTCCGCGGCACCGGCTGCGCTGGCCTGTTTCTTGAATGTGATTGGCGGCCTGCCTGACATTGCGTACATAGGGATCATGAAGATGCCATTTCCCCATTTCGGTCTCTTCCTTCTGGCCGGAATACTTGCAATTCCGGCTGTGGGAAACGCGGAAACCGTGCGAATCAGCCGAACGGATTGCCAGCGCCTGATAGAACACAAGGCGCGCAGCGATGTTGCGTATCAGCCGGGTGTCGATGTCCGGGGAAAACAGGTGGTCCCGGCGCAGGGGCCCGGTACCCCGGATATGGGGGCGCTTGTCCCGGAAATGCTGGAGTTTTCCATCGCGCTGAACCCCCTGAAAGGCGGCGCCGCACGGTTTGGCGAAACATAGCTTGGCGTCGGGATGATCCAGTTCGATATGAAGAAACGGCAGGCCATGCTGGATGGTGTGCCGCTGACGCGCGGTGATACTCAGGCGCTTCTGGATGAATGCCGCCGCACGGCGGGAAAAGCAAAATGACCCACTTGCGCTAGCATGGACATCGCCAGAGGCTTTGCCTAAGTTCCCGTTGCCTTTCCACCCCAACCGCAGCCTGCGGAGACCCCCTGATGCGCCTGACACAGTATTTTCTGCCGACCATGAAGGAAACGCCCAGCGAGGCGCAGATCGTGTCGCATCGCTATATGCTGCGGGCGGGCATGATCCGGCAGGCCAGCGCGGGCATTTATTCGTGGCTGCCGCTGGGCCACCGGGTGCTGAAGAAGATCGAGCAGATCGTGCGCGAGGAGCAGGATGCGACCGGCGCGCAGGAAATCCTGATGCCGACCATTCAGTCCGCCGATCTGTGGCGGCAGAGCGGCCGGTATGAGGATTACGGCAAGGAGATGCTGCGCATCACCGACCGCCATGAACGGGACATGCTGTACGGTCCGACGAATGAGGAACAGGTCACCGAAATTGCCGCCGCCTATATCAAGAGCTACCGGCAGCTTCCGAAGAACCTTTACCACATCCAGTGGAAATTCCGCGACGAGGTCCGTCCCCGCTTCGGGATCATGCGCGGCCGCGAATTCCTGATGAAGGATGCCTATTCCTTCGATATCGATGCCGAGTCTGGCCGTCGCGCCTATAACAAGATGTTCGTCGCCTATCTTCGGACCTTCGCGCGGATGGAGCTGAAGGCAATCCCGATGCGGGCGGATACCGGCCCGATCGGCGGCGATATGAGCCATGAATTCATCATTCTGGCCGATACCGGCGAAAGCGCGGTGTTCTGTCATCGCGACTTCCTAGAACGGGACGTTCTGGCGCTGGATGTCGACTATGAATCCGACCTGCAGCCGATTGTCGATGAATGGACCGGCCTTTATGCCGCAACGGACGAAATGCACGACCCGGCGCAGTTCGAGCGCGAGGTGCCTGCCGAAAGCCGCGTCTCCGACCGCGGGATCGAGGTCGGCCATATCTTCTTTTTCGGTGAGAAATATTCCAAGCCCTTCGGCGCGATTGTTCCGACGCCGGAAGGCGGGGAGACGACCATGCAGATGGGCTCCTACGGAATTGGCGTATCCCGGCTGGTTGGCGCGATCATTGAAGCCAGCCATGACGACAAGGGCATCATCTGGCCGGAGGCGGTCGCGCCCTTCAAGGTCGGGCTGATCAATCTGCGCAGCGGCGACGATGACTGCGATGCGGCCTGTGACGATATCTACGACAAGCTGAACGCCGCGGGCGTCGAAGTCCTGTACGACGACCGTCCGGAACGGGCCGGCAGCAAATTTGCTGATATGGACTTGATCGGGCTGCCCTGGCAACTGGTCGTCGGCCCGCGCGGGCTGAAGAACGGCGTCGTTGAATTGAAAAGCCGCCGGACCGGTGAAACCGAGGAACTGCCTGTGGCGGTCGCGCTCGAACGGCTCGGCGGATAGCGATGTTTACCGCGTTCGAGCGTTTCGTCGCCTTGCGCTACCTGCGGTCGCGCCGCCAGGAAGGGTTTATTTCCGTCATCGCCTGGTTTTCCTTCGCCGGCATCATGCTGGGGGTGGCGACACTCATTATCGTCATGGCGGTCATGAACGGGTTTCGCCAGGAATTGCTGTCGCGCATCCTCGGCGTCAACGGGCATCTGAACGTCACCAATAATACCCGGACCGTTGCCGATTTCGATCCGCTGGTGGCGAAAATCACCGCGGTGCCGGGCGTCGTCAGCGCCATTCCCATGATAGAAGGCCAGGTGATGGCGACGGCGCGCGGTGTCGCGTCCGGCGCACTGGTCCGGGGGCTTCGCGAAGCGGATTTTCGCCGCCGCGCTATTCTGGCCGATGGTATCGTCGCCGGATCCCTGGATGAGTTCGCGGCCGACAAGGGGATCATTATCGGCGCGCGGATGGCGGACCGCATGGGGCTGGCGCCCGGTGATTCGATTACTTTGATTTCACCGAACGGCAATCCCAGCGCCTTCGGCACCCTGCCGCGCATGAAGGCCTATCCGATCGCCGCAGTGTTCAAGGTCGGCATGTCGGAATATGACGATACCTTCATCTATATGCCCCTGTCCCAGGCGCAGATATTTTTCCGGAAGAAGGATGCGGTTTCGGGCATCGAAATCATGCTTCTCAACCCGGACGCGGTGTTTTCCGCCGCCACGGCAATCGGCGATGCCATCGGACCCGGTTACAGGATGTATGACTGGCAGCGGGCCAATGCCAGTTTCTTCACCGCGCTGCAGGTGGAACGCAACGTTATGTTCCTGATCCTGACGCTGATCATCATCGTTGCCGCGTTCAACGTCATTTCCAGCCAGATCATGCTGGTCAACGACAAGGGGAAGGGGATCGCGATCCTGCGCACGATGGGGGCGTCCCGGGGCATGATCCTGCGGATTTTCTTCATGACGGGCGCCAGTGTCGGCTTGATGGGCACCATCGCGGGCAGCATTCTGGGGATATCCTTCGCTCTGAATATCGAGGCGATCCGGCAATCGATCCAGTCGCTTACCGGCGCCGATCTATTCAACGCGGAAATCTATTTCCTGTCGCGCCTGCCGGCGGATCTCGACCCGAATGAAGTTGCGACGGTCGTCGTCATGGCGCTTGTATTGTCGTTCCTCGCCTCGGTTTTCCCCGCGCGTCGCGCGGCAAGGCTCGATCCGGTGGAAGTGCTGCGCTATGAGTGACGGACCCGTGCTGGCGCTGGACCATGTGGTCCGGACCTACAAACAGGCCGACGCCAGCCTGGAGGTCATTCGGGATGCCACGCTGACCGTGCCGGCCGGCGAACTGATCGGGCTTGTCGGACCGTCCGGCGCCGGCAAATCGACCCTGCTGCATGTCGCCGGCTTGCTGGAAATGCCGGATAGCGGCGATGTCGGCATCTGCGGGCGGGCCTGCGGCGTGCTGTCCGACGCCGCGCGCACGGCGATCCGGCGCACCGAAATAGGCTTCGTCTACCAGTTCCATCACCTGCTGCCGGAGTTTTCGGCAGAGGAAAACGTCATCCTGCCGCAGATGATTGCCGGCAAGTCGCGCCGCGCCGCGCGTGAGCGGGCGCGGGACCTGATCGCCGCGGTTGGCCTGTCCGAGCGCGCCAGTCACCGCCCGGCGCGCCTGTCCGGGGGAGAGCAGCAGCGGGTCGCCATCGCCCGCGCGCTGGCCAATGAGCCGCGCCTGCTGCTAGCGGACGAGCCCACGGGTAACCTGGATGCCCATACGGCGGCGGAAGTGCTGGACCTGTTCCTGTCATTCGTGCGCGACAATGGCCTTGCGGCGCTGATTGCGACCCATAACGTCGATCTGGCGTCGCGGTTGGACCGGGTTGTCCGGCTGGAGGACGGCGTGCTCGTTGCGGCCTGACGTCGCGCTGGTTTATCCACATCTCGCGGTGGAAAACTGCGTCACTACCATATCTTTGTACCTGCGAAGGGATGACAGCCTGCCGACTCGGGTATAATTTCAAACGATGCCACATGCCGATTATGTCCATCTGAGAGTCCACGACGCGTTTTCGCTTTCCGAAGGCGCGATCAAGATTCCGGACCTGATCAATCTGAGCAAACGCGCGCAGATGCCGGCGGTCGGCGTGGCGGATACCGGCAACCTGTTCGGTGCGCTGGAATTTTCACTGGCGGCGCGTGAATCCGGTATCCAGCCGATCATCGGGTGCCAGATTGCGGTAAAACGTGAAGTCGATATGCCGCATGGCGCGGGCAGCGTCGGGGTCGACTGGCTGGTGCTGCTGGTGCAGTCGCAGGAAGGCTACCGGAACCTGCTGGCGCTGGTCAGCAAGTCGTTTCTCGATTCGGCGGCCGAAGACGCGGCGCAGATTTCGCTGGCGGACCTGGAGGCCCATCATGCCGGGCTGATCGCGCTGACGGGGGGCACCGGCGGTCCGGTGGGCCGCCTGCTGCTGGACGGACAGCATAAAGATGCCGAGGCCATGCTGCGCCGGCTGGCGCATATGTTCGGCGGCCGGCTGTATGTCGAACTGATGCGGCATGGTTTGCCGGAAGAGGAGCAGATCGAAACCGCCCTGATTGATCTGGCCTATGCGCATGACCTGCCGCTGGTGGCGACCAATGAGGTCTTCTTCGCCGACCGGGGGATGTATGAGGCGCCTGATGCGCTGCTTTGCATCGCTG
>JAQCHR010000175.1 GCA_027619655.1 Pseudomonadota bacterium | reverse complement strand
AAAATTAAGATAAAAATGGAGCGGGTGAAGGGAATCGAACCCTCGTCGTAAGCTTGGGAAGCTTCTGCTCTACCGTTGAGCTACACCCGCATCGCCGTATCGCGACTTATAGGCCAAGGCTTCATATCCCGGCAAGCACCTCCGCGATCCGGCCGACGCCGGTTCTGATTTCCGGTGCCGTCACCCCGGCATAGCCCAGCAGGAGCCCCCGCCGGTGCGGCGCGCCGCGGTAATAGGTCGACAGTGGCGGCGCGACGATACCGGCCGCCGCGATCCGCTGCGACACCATCACGTCGTCGCAATCATCGGGCAAAGGCCCCACGAGATGCATGCCGGTGTCGTGCGGGGCCAGGTCCAGCAGACCCGGCGGAAACGCCGCCAGCATGACGGCCTGGCGCGCCGCGTACAGCGCCCGCATCCGCCGGATATGCGCGGTCAGGTAACCATCGGCTATAAAATCGGCCAGCGCCGCCTGCGGCAGGGAGGATGGATGCGAATCCAGCAGGGTCCGGATCGCCCGGAAGGCGGGCACCAGCGGCTTGGGAACAACGATGTAGCCGATGCGCAGGCCGGGAAACATGACCTTGCTGAACGACCCGACATACAGAATGCGGCCATCCTCATCCAGCCCCTGCATCGCGGCAAGCGGCCGGCCCGCATAGCGGTATTCGCTGTCATAGTCATCCTCCAGGATGAAGGCATTCGCCGAGCGCGCCCAGTCCAGCAGCTCCAGCCGCCGCCGCAGCGTCATCGTCACGCCGAGCGGGTATTGATGCGACGGCGATACGAACGCCATCCGCGCGGCGGGGGCCATATCCCGCCCCTGCGCCACAACCATGCCCTCATCGTCAACCGGGACCGGCACCGGCACCGCGCCGGCCGCGATCAGCGCCCCGTTGGCGCCGCCGTAGCCAGGCTCCTCCATCCAGACCGCATCGCCGGGTTCCAGCAGCGCCCGCGCCGCCAGATCGACCGCCTGCTGTGCGCCGGAAACGATCAGAATCTGGTCCGGATCGCAGGAAACCGCCCGCGCGGCGCCAAGATATTGCGCCAGCGCCTCGCGCAGGGGTCGATAGCCGGACGGGTCGCCGCCGACGAGGAACGAGCGCGGCGGGTTGCGCCAGCGGCGCGCCAGCAGCCGGGCCCAGTCATCGAAGGGAAAGGTCGCAAGTTCCGGCAACCCGGGCGAAAAGGGCTGCGGCGTCCTTCCGCCCGCTTCATGCAGCGCCGCCAGCGCCGCGCCGCGCGCCGACAGAGATGGCTGGCCGGACCGGTTCACGGCATGCCGCCGGGCGGTCGCCTGCCGCGCGTTCAGCAGCGCTTCCGGTAATACCGCGGAAACATAGGACCCGGCCCCGATACGGCCGTCGAGATATCCTTCCGCCAGCAGTTGCTCATAGGCTGAAACGACCGTATTGCGCGATAAACCGAGATCCTGCGCCAGCGACCGCGTGGCCGGCAGCCGCGCGCCCGAGGCCAGGCGGCCGGACAGGATCGCTTCCCGGATTGCGAAATAAAGCTGGCGGTACAGCGGCACCCCGTTATCCGGATCCAGCGATATTGCGGCCAGATGCGCCGCGCTGGACCGTCTTGGTAATAATTTCGCTGTCATCGAACCGGTCTCTCGCGTCGTGTTCCGGCGCTCCATACGCCATGATTGTATCCACCGGAAGGGCCATTTTTACCCAAATGCCAGGACCAATATAGGGGCGGCATTGGTTCTTTCATATCGTCGAAATTGGACCTTCTATCAACCCAATCTGGATGCTACTCCGGTGCCGGCACAATAACGGAGGCGGTCATGGCGGATTTTCCTGTAACCGAGCGGAACAGGGTCAGGCGGATGCACCAGCGCGGGCAGTACGACCGCGACACCGTCTATGCGATCCTGGATGAAGGCCTGATCTGCCATGTCGGCTATGTCATCGACGGGCAGCCCTATGTGATCCCGACCGCGTTCTGGCGTGAAGGCGACCATGTCTACCTGCATGGCTCGGCGGCCAGCCGCACGATGCGGGCCGGTCAGCGGGGCCTCGAGATCAGCCTGGCGGTCACCCTGCTGGACGGGCTGGTGCTGGCGCGGTCCGGCTTCCATCACTCGCTCAATTACCGCTCCGTCATCATGTACGGCACGGCGGCGGCTATCGAGGAGCCGGAGGCAAAGCGCGCCGCGCTGGACCGGTTCATGGACCGCATCGCCCCCGGCCGCACCGCCGAATGCCGGCCGATCACGGACCAGGAACTGAAGGCAACGACGGTTCTGTCGCTGCCGCTGGACGACGTCGCCGCCAAGGTCCGAACGGGGCCGCCGGTGGATGACGAGGCGGATTACGCGCTGCCCGTCTGGGCCGGGGTCGTGCCCATCCGGCAGGTTGCGGACGCCGCCATTCCGGACCCGAGGCTGCCGGAAGGAACCCCGGTGCCGGATTACGCGGCCCGTTTCAAATTCGGGGCGTGATCGCGGTGCTTCGGCGTTCACGGCGAAGTTAGTTGAATGCCCGGCAGGCTCTCTCTATGTCTCTAGCGAGAAACGGTTATTCCTTCAGGCTGCCAAGAGGCTTCGATGAGCGACGTGACGACCCTGTCCCGGGTTTTCCCGGCAGTGGCAAAATTCAGCGACCCGGACGTGACGGTCGATGGCAGCGTCCGCGCGTCGGTCGGGCTCGACCGGCTGGAAACGCTGTGGTTCAACACCGGCTCCCTGTGCAACCTGGCCTGCACGAACTGTTACATCGAATCCAGCCCGAAGAATGACCGGCTTGCCTATATCACCGCCGACGAAGTCCGCCAGTATCTGGCGGAAATTGTCGAACGGGATCTGGCGGTATCGGAAATCGCCTTCACCGGCGGCGAACCGTTCATGAATCCGGAAATTGTCGCGATCCTCGATGCGTCGCTATCCGCCGGGTTCAGGACGCTTGTCCTGACCAACGCCATGCGCCCCATGATGAAATGCGCCGACGGCATTCTGGATCTGCAGGCGCGTTTCGGCGACCGCCTGACCCATCGCGTGTCGCTGGACCATTACCGGCAGCCGAATCACGACCTGCTGCGCGGCGAACGTAGCTGGGAGCGGACGATTCCCGGCCTGCGGTTCCTGGCCGAACACGGCATCACGACCCATATTGCCGGCCGCACTTGCTGGGACGAAAGCCCCGAAACGCTGCGCGCGGGCTATGCGGCGGCGTTCCACGCGCTGGGCCTGCCCATCGATGCCTACGATCCGGTGCAACTGGTGCTGTTTCCCGAAATGGACGAACATGCGGACGTGCCCGAGATTACCGAGCAATGCTGGGGCATCCTGGGTATTGCGCCGTCGGACATCATGTGCGCAACGTCGCGCATGGTGGTGAAGCGCAGGGGCGCCGACCGGCCTGTCGTACTGCCCTGCACGCTTCTGCCCTATGACCGGGCGTTCGAAATGGGGCATACGCTCGAATCGGCGTCCGGCGCGGTCAAGCTGAACCATCCCCATTGCGCGAAATTCTGCGTTCTGGGCGGTGGTTCCTGCAGTGTTGCGGAAGCGTGAGCATAATGCCCCAGGAACCTTTTTCGCCCGAGAAGCACGTCAAGCTGCAGTCGCTGTATTTCGAAGACCTTGAAATTGGCCGGCAGTTCTATATTGCGTCCCGGACCATGACGAGCGGTCTGTTCGCCGCCTTCCAGACTGCGTCCGGCGACAACCATCCGATCCATTACGATGCAGAATACTGCCGGCGCCACGGCCATCCGGACCTGCTGGCGCATGGTTTCCAGATTCTGATCCAGTCCGCCGCCGGCGCGGGCGATTTTCCCCATGTCGTAGGCGATTCGCTGATCGGCTTCCTGGAGCAGTCCTCGCGGTTTCTCAAGCCGGTTTACCTGAATGACACGCTGTATCCGATGCTGACCATCGCCGCGCTGAAACCGCAGCGCACGACCGGTGTTGTCACGGTTGCGTCCACGATCCACAACCAGCGCAGCGAACTGGTCATGGAAGGCGAACAGAAGTATCTTCTGCGCAAGAACAGGATGGAAACCTGAACCCCGGTTCCGGCGTTTACCGTCCGGAGCCGCCGTCTGGCGGCGGCGGGCGCTCTGGACTATGGTTCCGTAGATCATGATATTACCTGAATACGTCAAGCGGCGAGGTCCGGCATGTATGAAGCGGTCACAAAGGATATCAAGGTAACGGTCACGCCGTTCTACCTTGAGGAACAGTCATCGCCGCTGGAAAACCACTATGTCTGGGCCTATCAGGTCCATATCGAGAATTGCGGCAGTGAAACGGTCCAGCTTCGCAACCGGTCGTGGCGTATCACGGATGCGGTCGGCAAGTTGATGGAAGTGGACGGCCCCGGGGTCGTCGGCGAACAGCCGGTGCTCAAGCCGGGCGAAAATTTCGAATATACCAGCGGCACGCCGTTGACCACGCCGTCGGGCATCATGGTCGGCAGTTACGAAATGGAAGCGGCGGATGGCAGTTTCTTTGACGTGGCCATCCCGGCCTTTTCACTGGACAGTCCGCACCAGCCCGTACGGCTGAACTAGGGGCTGTCCCCCGCGCCGCCCTGCATGGGAGAACAACGTGAACGCACCTGAAGGCCAATCCCTCGACAAGTTGACCGGCAATTCCAAGACGGTCGGAAAGCCGAGCCGCGCGGAAGCGGAAGCCGCCGTCCGGACCCTGCTACTATGGGCCGGCGATAACCCGGACCGCGAAGGCCTGCGCGACACGCCAGCCCGTGTCGTGAAGTCCTACGAAGAATTCTTCGCCGGATACGGCATGGACCCGAAGGAGCTGCTGGAGCGCACCTTCGAGGAAACCGAGGGCTATGACGAACTGATCGTCCTGAAGGATATCCGGTTCGAATCCCATTGCGAACACCACATGGTGCCGGTTATCGGCAAGGCCCATATCGGCTATCTGCCCGACCGCCGAGTCATCGGAATCAGCAAGCTGGCGCGGGTCATCGACGCCTTCGCCAAGCGGCTGCAGATCCAGGAAAAACTGACCGCGCAGATCGCCAATATCATCGACGAGGTCCTCTCGCCGCGCGGCGTCGCCGTTGTCATCGAGGCGCAGCACGAATGCATGACGACCAGGGGCGTGCACAAGACCGGCGTCTCCATGGTGACCAGCCGGATGCTGGGGCAGTTGCGAGACGATGCGACAACCCGCCGGGAATTCCTGGCGATCATCGGGAATCCGGCGACGCGGGGCGGCTGACAGGACTTGCCGCGCCGGCCACCTGACTGCTGGACAAACAAGGGCGGCATCCGGATGATCCGGCCGGTTGCCACAACCGGTGAAAGCTGTTGATCGACTTCAGACCCGTCCTGTTCATCATCGGGATCCTTGTATCCACGATTGCCGTCGCGATGTTCGTTCCGGCGGCGGCCGACATGACGGTCGGCAACGATGAATGGCAGGTTTTCGCGGCCTCCGCCGCGCTGACCCTGTTCATCGGCATCATGATGGTGGTGATGAATCGCAGCGAACGGCGCAATCTCTCGCTGCGCCAGGCCTTCATCCTGACCACCCTCAGCTGGCTTGTGATGCCCGCCGTCGCGGCCCTGCCCCTGTATTTCGGCAATCTGGGGCTGAGCTATACCGATGCCTTCTTCGAGGCGATGAGCGGGCTGACGACGACCGGATCCACCGTTCTGGTCGGTCTGGATTACGGCATGCCGGGCATGCTGCTGTGGCGGGCGCTGCTGCAATGGCTGGGCGGCATCGGTATCATCGCCATGGCGGTCGCCGTCCTCCCGCTACTGCAGGTTGGCGGCATGCAACTGTTCCGCATGGAATCCTCCGACACCTCAGATAAGGTCATGCCCCGGGCGGCGCAGATCGTCACCGGCATCTCGGTGGTCTATGTCGTCCTGACCTTGATCTGCGCCCTGCTGTACTGGAGTTTCGGCATGACCGGGTTCGATGCGGTCGCCCACGCCATGACCACGATCGCGACCGGCGGCTTTTCGACCCATGACGCTTCCATCGGCTTCTTCCACGACGCCCGGATCGACCTGACCGCGACCCTGTTCATGATCATCGGCAGCCTGCCTTTCGTGCTGTATCTGCAGGCGTTGCGCGGCCGTCCCGGCAACCTGATGGCGGACAGCCAGGTCCGCTGGTTCCTGACCATCGTCGCGCTGTCGATCGGCGCGGTCTCATTCTGGTTGCTGGACAGCAGCGATGAGTCGTCCCTGCACCTGGTGCGCGCCGCCGCATTCAATGTCGTCTCGATCATCACCGGCACGGGTTACGCGACTGCAGACTTCAACGCCTGGGGGCCCTTCCCGGCCGCCATCATTTTCTTCCTGATGTTCGTCGGCGGCTGCGCCGGATCGACCACCTGCGGCATGAAGGTGTTCCGTTTCCAGGTGCTGCATGCCACGGCGCTGTGCCAGATGCGGCGCCTGTTGCAGCCGCATGGCGTGTTCATCCCCTATTACAACAACCGCGCCATTCCGGAGGAAGTCACGACCTCGGTGCTCGGTTTCTTCTTCCTCTACGGCATCGCATTTGCGCTGCTCGCCATCGGGCTGGGCCTGTGCGGGCTGGACTTCATCACCGCGACCTCCGGCGCCGCGACCGCGATCTCCAATGTCGGCCCGGGCCTTGGCCCCACCATCGGCCCCGCCGGATCCTTCGCCCCGCTGCCGGACGGCGCCAAATGGCTGCTGTCGTTCGGCATACTACTGAGCCGGCTGGAACTGTTCACCGTGCTGGTGCTGTTCCTGCCCTCGTTCTGGCGCAACTGACCCACCGCATCACGGAGCCGGCCATGACCCCGATTGAGATGATCCATACGCTGGTCGGGTTCGACACGACCTCGGCCAGGTCCAACCTGCCGCTGATCGATTTCGTCCGCGACTACCTGGCCGGCCACGGCATCGAATCCCGCTATATCCGCAGCAAGGACGGCACCAAGGCCAACCTCTGGGCCACCGTCGGCCCGGACATCGCCGGCGGCATCGTGCTCAGCGGCCATACCGACGTGGTACCCGTCACCGGCCAGAGATGGGACAGCGACCCCTTCACCCTCGTCGAAAAGGACGACCGGCTTTACGGTCGCGGCGTCGCCGACATGAAAAGCTTCATCGCCATCGCGCTCGCCCTCGTCCCTGACATGCTCAGCCGTCCGCTGGCCCGGCCGATCCATTTCGCCCTCACCCATGACGAGGAAGTCGGCTGCCTCGGCGCGCCGCACCTGATCAAGGACGTCATCGAGAACCTGCCCCGGCCGGGTGCGGTCATCATCGGCGAACCGACCGACATGAAGGTGGTCGACGCGCACAAGGGCATCACCGCCTTCACCACCACGGTCACGGGCCATGAGGCGCATTCCAGCCTGACGCACAAGGGCGTCAACGCGGTCATGCAGGCCGGCCGGCTGATCGCCTTTCTCGGCGACCTCGCCGAGGAAAAGGCCGCCAATGCCGACCCCGCCAGCCGCTTCGACCCG
>JAQCHR010000174.1 GCA_027619655.1 Pseudomonadota bacterium | reverse complement strand
CTAGATTCGCACAGACAATCATCAAAGGGAATCCTAAAAAGGACTCTTATGTTAGGCGGAGACCACTAGCCGTTCGGACAGGATTCCTGCCGGCAGCTGGAAAATCGACATCGCCGCCTTGTTGGCCGCCCTGATCAGCCCGACTTCGGCGAAGGACAGGCCGAAGGTCTGCGCCAGCAACGGCAGCAGCGGATAAAGCATGTCGACCATGCCGTCATGCTGGATATGGGCCAGGTTGCAGGTGCCCAGTATCCGGCGGCGCCGGCTTCGCCCCTCCGCCACGGCCGTCATTCGGTCAGGCGGTCACCACGGGACCATTCGTAACCTTGTGCCATTCGGTATCCACTTTCGAACCGTCATCAAAGCGCAGCATCAGGCATTCCGCCTGCGCCTCCAGCGCGGTAAACGGATGGTGCCAGACATTCGGATTATAGGTAATCCCCTGATGCACATTGCCGTGGAACGCCAGCAATTCGCTGGTGACCGGCTCGCCCTTGTCGTCCGACGGCGCGACCAGAACGAGATAGCGTCCCATGCTGTAGGGCACGAAGGTCTGCGACGAATGCCGGTGAATTTCCAGCGCCTTCACCGTGAACGGCACGGGCGACGGCGCGTAATACGACATGCAGGCGTTCATCTGTGCGTTGTACCGGCGGTTCTCCATCCGGGCAACCAGATTGTCGCGGGTGCCCGGCGAGCCGCCTTTGCCGGCCGGGAAAACATGGCCGTATGGCGCAAAGGCTTCCGGTGTCAGGGGCTGCGCCGTCAGGGTCGCCGCGCCACTGGGCGGCGCCAAATATTTGCGGTTCGGCAGCGCCGCGGCATACATGGCCAGCGCCTCCTCGAGCGTCCGGTTCGGGTCGATGGTCTCGCGGGTTTCCCGCGCAATCGGGGTCTGGTCGAGCAACGTGAATATTTCGCCCGCCGCCTGATGGAAACCCGTCGGCAGCCCGGCATGGCCAAAGGTCGCCGCGATTTCCGACATTTCGCCGATCCACCGTCCCGCATCGACCGGCAGCCGCGGCACCCAGCAGCGCATCTCCGCCTCGACATCCGGGCGGCTGCTCTTCAGTTCCGCCAGCAGGACATCGGAAAGCCCCATCACCTCACCCGTCACCAGCGCGGCGGTATAGAGCGTCCAGGCGCCCTTGGTCGTCGCGGCAAAGCACATCTTCAGGACCGACGCCCGGCCGATTTCAGGGCCAAGCGGCCGCACCGATATGTGTTCGCTGGCCAGCGCATCCATCACCGCGGCATCGGGGCCGCTGACATAGAACCGGGTCGCCAGCGCAGTCCGACCGGGCGGCGAGCCGACGATGCCGGCATCGATAAAGGATGCGCCCGCCGCCTTGATGATTTCCGCGGTCTTCAGGGTCGTTCCGGTGGAAACCGCGTTGCAATCCGCGTAATACGGCGCGCGCCCAGCGGACTGCATCGCGGCGGCCACCTGTTCGGCGGTGGCGATGGCCGCGGCGGGCGGCATGATGGAGAGGATCAGGTCCGCTTCCCCCACCAGGGCTTCCAGCGACGGCAAATCCTCGATTTCGGCGGTTTCTGAAAGTTTTCGGGTCCGGTCGCTGCGGCCGGCAAGGCAGGTTACCACGCGCAACCCATGCTTGCGGAGCGCGATGCCAACGTTGTGCCCCATATCGCCCGGGCTCAAAATCGCTACTGTCCTAATTGTCATGGATTGTGTTTCCCTTTTTTGCCCGCGGATTTACCCTTCAAACGGGCAGCATAACGCAGCAAGCCGGGAAGTGGCTACAGGCAGATCAGGCAGCGCGCTTGCTGGGAAACCGCAGCGTTATCGTCGTGCCTTCGTCAACGACGCTTTCCAGCGAGAAGACGCCACCATGCAGTTCGACGAGGGATTTCGCCATCGGCAGGCCCAGGCCGGTGCCGCGCTGGGTCACATCGCGCGCTGTGCCTTCCACCTGCTCGAACGGGCGCATGACGCGCGCAATGTTGCGCTGGGCGATGCCGATGCCATTGTCCTTGACCACGATCATGATATCGCCGGAGCCGTCTTCCCGGAAAAGCGACACGCTGATTTCACCACCGGCGGGGTGAATTTGACCGCATTTGACAGCAGGTTCAAGAGGATCTGCCGGATCATCCGCGTATTCGCGCGCATGTTCGGCATATCGGCTGCAATATCGACGCTGGTCTTCAATCCGGCCTCTTCCGCCTGGTCGGCGACCATGCGCATGCACACCTCGACAGTATCGCGCAGGTCGATCAAATCCTCGACGAATTCGAGTTGCCCCGATTCAATCTTGGACAGGTCGAGGATGTCGTTGATCAGCTCGAGCAGGTACTGGCCGCTTTCCCGCACATCCTTGGCGTAACCGACATACTGTTCGGAACCCAATGGCCCGACCAGTTGCGATTCCATGATTTCCGCGAACCCGATAATCGCGTTCAGTGGTGTTCGCAATTCATGGCTCATATTTGCCAGGAATTCGCTTTTGGCCTGGCTGGCCGCGCGGATATTGCGCATCGTGGTCAACAGGCTGACCTCTACATCGCGGTGGCGCGAGACCTCCCGTTCAAGCTCCGTATTGCGGTTCCTTAACTGGTCGAGTTGCGCCAGCGCTGCTTCGCTTTCCCTTGTGCCCGTAGCCGTATTGGCGGATGCGCCGGTTACCGGTTTCGCCGGCGCCGCTTTCTGCACCGGCGCATTGCGGGACTTGGCTTCAATCAGCTCCATAAGGCGGAAAACAGAGGTCTTGAGCGAATCAAGGCGCTCGTCGGTACGGGCAATCCGCCCGCCCAACTGTTCCACCTCCAGGCTGGCCTGGCTGACGACGCCCGTCGGCATTGGCATACCGGCCGTTTCGGCATCGTGAAATGCGGCGGAGAGCAGACGGTGGGTCGCGGTCAGTTCACGAACCAGCGGCCCCACGGCGGACGAATTGCTGCCCTGGGAGGCAACGATTACGTCCAGCGCCTGACTGAGCTGCATCGCCTCATCCAGAAGGCGCTGCATGCCCGTCGAGACCTGCCCTGGTTGTCTGCGTTCAGCCACTAAATTCCGTATCCCATCAACTCGGTCACTCGTTTCGCACCGCGGAACGATTTGCAAGGACGACACCTTATTTAACGCCCTCAAATTCGCGTCGCCCAAATGGATGAACCACTGCAGCAGGGCAATCGAGGGTCAAGGCAGTTACCCCTTGCGCCGGGAATTCGAATAGCGGCGAACCGCAATTCCGGTATCGGGATTCGGCAGCCGCCGTCACTTTCCGATGTAGTTATCGGCTGTCTGCGCCGCACTGCCAAATAAAAAATTTTATCTTTTATTTCATGTAGTTCTGTAAAAATTTCTATGCAAAACCTGCGTGCGGAATTCAATCCTGCGGCGAACAAGACATGGACGCTACAGGGGTAGTGTCAGCTATGTTCCAACACCGGTGCCTAGCCCGGCGGCATCGGCAAATACATGCAAAATTATCCCAAAATAAATGCAAACCCGTACGGCCGGTTCATTGAAATATTCTAATCTTTTAGATTTATTAATAAAATTAACCATCTCCGCGACTTGCGCCATGTTCGCATGATTCCCGGCCAACCAGCATTCGTGGCGCGTTACAGGACCGATTTGGCCCGACAGCGGGACATAATCAGAATGAGATTCCGCTGCGCCTGCCGGGGAATTCGATCCTGTCGCGGGTTCCCGGCCGTCAATATTGCCGGCGCCGGCTGAGAAGCGACCGCAGGCGCCGGGTGACACCCGGACGGAATCGCCATAGTCTTCAGGGAACGACCCAGCGGCGCAATCGGCAATACCATGTGTTGAAACAATGCCGTTGGCAAAAAAAGATCGGGGTTTCGATTTATGGGCAGACGCTGGTCACAGCGCAGCGCTTGGTTGGCATGGATCGTGGCATCCCTGTTCGGTTGGGTAGCCATCATTGCCGCCGTGCTCGTGCCAGCGAGCGACAATGCCGTTTCCGTTTCACAGGACCCGCCCGCCAGCGAAAACATCGACATGGCGCCGGCAAGCGGGCCAGCCGACAGCAATCCTGCCCAGAAATCACGCTGATCCTCTTTTCGCGCCGCCAATACCCGCATTTCGAAGACTGCTGCGAGGCGTATTCGTTTTTGCGATTTTCCGATCTGGACACTAGAATGGCGTTGTTCACTTCGTTGACCGGCATTCGGCAAGTAAGTCAAAAATATCGGAACAGGAAAACATGACCTCCTCCAGAAAGTCTTTTCACCCCATCGACACCCATGTCGGGAAACGCCTTCGGATCCGGCGCAAGATGCTGTCGCTCAGCCAGACAATGCTGGGCGAATCGATCGGCCTTACGTTTCAGCAGATACAGAAGTACGAACGCGGCGCCAACCGGATCGGCGCCAGCCGGCTGTTCGAACTGAGCGAGGTCCTCGACGTTCCGGTTTCCTATTTCTTCGACGACCTGCCCGACGAGGTCAGTCAGTCGACGAATGCTGGCGTCAAAACGGCGGGCGAGATTGCCCCGCTGGCGGAGAATGCGCTTTTCGAGCCGGTTTCGGTCGACCTTCTGCGTGCCTACAGCTCGATCGACGATGCGCAGACCCGCAAGTCCATGTTCAATCTTGCGAAGGCGCTGGCCAAGGACAAGCCGTCGGAGGACGGCTCGCCGGAAAATCAGGGACAGCGGCGCAAGCGGTCAGCCTGACGCACCAGTCGGCCCAGAGTCGCGAATTCATCCGTCGTCCCGGGCAAGTCCCGCAGTGCCGTTTCGGTTGCGTAGAAATAATCCCGGCAGGGGCCGAATTTCCCCTCGGCCAGGGCGATATGACGCGCGGCTTCCGCCAGCGCAAGGTCATCGGCGAATTGCGGATGCTTCGTGTTGACGATAAAGGTCAGGGCGGTCGTCCGGCCATCCGCCGTATTCACGGTGACCCAGCCCGGATCGTAAACGCCGGTCCACATTTCGCGCTCCCAGAGCGCCACCAGCGCGTCACGCTGCGCCTTTGCCATCAGCCGGATCAGGACACCGCTGCATTGCGCTCCGGCATCCCGGTGCAGGCCAAGACCGAGTCCCGGCAATTCCGGCGTCCCGCGCGCATGCGCTGTCCAGACGCAGAACGAGCGCCGATAGCCCGGCAACATGGCGTTGGTCCGCGCGATATTCCGGTACGCTGCATCCCAGATGAGGGAGCCATAGGCGAAAACACGGATTTCATCGTGCCCGCCTTCCAGAACTGCATCGAGGCTTTGCCGCCGTATCTGCGCCGTGAGCGGCGCAAACGGTCCAGCCCGGCGCATCCTTTCAGTCCCTGGTACGGCCGGGCAAGGAGATCAGGGAAGCGGCTGCCCGTGCCATATGCCGTTCCTACTCCGCCGCGGTTCTCGGAACCGGTTCCGCGGCGTCGGTCGCGCCGGCGGCAGCATTCGCGCGAAGCACGATTTCATCGGCCGCAAACTCCTCCAGGTCCTTGGTCAACCGGCCAAGGAAAATCTGATCGTTATTGGCGCGGTAAACATTGACCTTCGCATTGAAGACGGAATGCTGAAAATCGTGTTTGTCGCTGAACCGGTAGCGGCAGATATTGAATGTTCCATCGGCTTCCGCGTGGCCCGTGAGGTAACATTTGATCCCGGACACCTTTTCCCGGGACAGGTTTACATCCTTGAACTCCAGCAGGCGTTTCTGCGCCCGTTCCAGAAAGGCGGCCGCATCATATCCGCCCATTGACGGTTCGGGATTTGCTTCGTCCCTGACAGTGACATTGAAGTCCCCGATCAGTATCTGGTTTTGCAGCGCGATTTCGACCATTCGGGCCAGTTGGATCGTTGCATTGCCGACAATGTAACTGCCGGTTCCCGGGCGGGCGCCTTCCGCCAGGAAGTATTCAAAACAGTCACCGACGTGGAACCCCGTCCGCAGCACCGGGACCGTCGTTGAAAGTCCCTTCTGCTGCCCCAGCGAGTTATCGGCGAGGACAAGCATCAGGAAACAGAACAGGTCTATATTCGCATCGACTCCATCGGCCCGGTTCCAGACATAGAAGCCGTCCCCCGTCGTCGAATGGCACAGCGACACATCCAGCCCGTTTTCGACCGTCCGCTGGTAGGCAACATTGATGGAATAGGAAAGACTGTTCAGCGCCGTCACCTGTTCGAGCGGCGAATACCGCGAAAATCCCACGATATCGAACAGGACCACCGCCTTGTTGGCGAGCTTCGTAATGCCAAAGCGCCGCGTCAGGTATTCCAGCGCCTTGGTGCCGATGCTGTTGCTGCGGATAGCCGCCGGTATGACGATCCGGTAAGGTTCGATTTCGCAGATATCCGAGATCACGGCCAGTTCTTCGGCATTGCGTTGCATGGAGCCGACAAGAATCTCTTCGTGATTGTTGAACAGATTGGGCAGCAGGTATTGCGGGACGGCCAGAACGTCCAGGCCTTCTTCAGTAGGACTCCACGCCACAACGGCATTGCGGCCGAGGCGCCACAGACGGATTAGTTCGTCATCGACAAACTTCAGATATTGCCTTGAAATTTCCAACGCCACTTTAACTGGCCCTTGCCTGCCCCGTAACAGTATGATCACTAGTCATAAATTGTACCCGCATTCAAGCTTCAAATCGACAGTTGCGTCCGCAGACTCCGTGACCCGGTCATACGCTGCATGATTTAAGTTGTATTCGGTTAACGAACAGGAAAGCCGAATGCCCGATTCCCCATCCGACCGCGCCGCCCTGAAAAGAAATATCGTCCTGGCCGCGTCGCTGCTGTTCATGCTCATCGGCACCGGCAGCGTCTATTTCCTGGTGGTCGCCCTGAAACTGATCAGCGCCGAATTCAACTGGCCGCGCGCCGTGCCTTCGCTGGCCTATTCCCTGCAGTATTTCGGCGGCGGAATCGGCGGCGTCTTCATGGGTTACTGGCTGGATCGCACAGGCATGACATTGCCGGCGGTAACCGGCGCCGTGATGATCGCAATCGGCGCCATGCTGACCAGCATCATCTCAAGCGAGTGGGAACTCTACATTATCTACGGCGTCCTGATGGGCTTCCTCGGGCGTTCGGCGCTGTTCTCGCCGCTGATGGCCAATATCACCCGGTGGTTCGAGCACAACAAGAGCAAGGCCGCCGGCATGCTGGGATCGGGACAGGCGCTGTCCGGCGCCATCTGGCCGCCGATTTTCCAGTATTTCAACGAAACGATCGGATGGCGCCAGACCGCATTCTGGTACGGGCTGTTCGCGCTGGGTACCATGCTGCCGCTGGTTCTCATTCTGCGCCAGAAGCCGCCGGCGTCGCTCTTGTCGCTAGCGCCCGTCGCGTCCGCCAAAGGCGCAGGCGCCGGGAAGCCCGCCCGCGCGCCGCGCGCCCCCCTGTCGCCACGGGCCATGCAGGTGACCTTGTCCATCGCGTCGATCGGATGCTGTATCGCCATGTCCCTGCCCCTCGGCCATGTGGTATCGCATGTCAGCGACCTCGGCTATGCCCCGGCGCGTGGCGCGGAGGTCCTGTCGCTCATGCTGGCCTGCGCGGCGGCAAGCAGTTTCTTCGGAGTCG
>JAQCHR010000173.1 GCA_027619655.1 Pseudomonadota bacterium | reverse complement strand
CGCGAGGCAAGATCCGCGTCGTCCGGCGCGAGGCGCATCGCCTGCCGGTAGGAGATCGCCGCCTTGTCGTGACGCTTGAGGGCGGTCAGCGCATCGCCCAGCGCAATCCAGTTGCGCAGCTCCTGCGGGTCCTTTTCCAGGGCGACCGCGAGATCCGCGACGCGTCGCTGAAGTTCGTCGGCGACCGGGTTTTCCGGGCTGGCGGCGACCTGGCGTCCGCCCGACGGCACGCCGGGCAGATCTGGTTTCCCGTGCGCGAAATAGACTGCGGCCGCAACGACCGGAACCGCCAGCCCGGCGACTATCGCCGGCAGCCGCGAGGACGAGTTCTTGGAGCCGGGCGTTTCGGCAGACGGTCCGCCGGAAGGCGCATCCGGCGCTCCGATGGCGAGGATGCGTCGCGAAATTTCGATGCGCGCGGCGTCGGCCTGATCGGTTGTGATCTGTCCGCGTTCGAGATCGCGGCCGACCTCGTCGAGCTGGTCGCGGTAGATCTCGATCTCATGTTCGGTGCGCGTCGCCGATGTCCGCTGCGCGCGGATCAGCGGCAGAACCACCAGCGCGGCCGCGCCCAGGGTCATCAGGGTAAGCAGGATGCCGAGGATCATCTTTCCGGCTTCTCCGCCAGCAGGGCATCGACGCGGGCGCGTTCGTCGGCCGTGAGGGGCGCGACCGGGGCGGCAACGGCGCCTCGGCGGCGCCGGTGCCAGAGGAACACGCCGACCATCCCGGCGATCAGGATCAGCGCCGGGCCGATCCACAGGATCACGGTCGACGCCTTGAACGGCGGTCGCAGCAGTACGAAATCGCCGTAGCGGTCGACCACGAAGGCGACGGTCTGCGCATCGCTATCGCCCGCTTTCAGACGGTCGCGCACGACGATGCGCAGGTCGCGGGCCAGTGTGGCGTCGGAATCGTCGATCGACTGGTTCTGACACACCAGGCAGCGCAGCTCCTTGCTGATGGCGCGGGCGCGGGCCTCGAGCGCCGGATCGCGGAGGATTTCGTCGGGCTGGACCGCCAGCGCCGCCGGCGACGCCAAAAGCGCAGCGATGAGCAGAAGAATTCTCATTTGCGGCCGCCCGAAGCTTGCGCCGCTTTTTTCAGCAACGGCCGGATGATGCTGTCGACCTGGCCCGGATTGATCGGCCCGACATGGCGGTAGCGGATACGGCCCGATGCATCGACGATAAAGGTTTCGGGATAGCCGTAGACGCCCCAGTCGATGGCGGCGCGTCCCCGGTTGTCGACGCCGATCCGCTTGAACGGATTGCCGAGTTCGGCGAGGAAGCGGCGCGCATCCGCCGGCTTGTCCTTGTAATTGATGCCGTAGATCGTCACGCCCTCTTTCGCGAGGGTCATCAGGATCGGGTGTTCGATGCGGCAGGGCGGACACCACGACGCCCATACATTGACCAGCGACACCTTGCCCTTGAGGTCGGCGGCCTTGAGCCCGAGCGTATCGATCTCGCCTGGCGCGCCGGCGATACCGGGCAGGTCGAATTGCGGTGCGGGCTTGTCGATCATCGCGGAGGGCAGCTGCGAGATATCCTTGCCGCCCGGGCCGACCTGCCACAGATAGACGCCGAACACGGCGGCAATCACGGCGAAGATCGCGATAGGGATGACGGTCAGCGGGCGCATACCGGTCAGGCCGCGGCTTCCGCCGCTTTGCGGGCAGCGCGTTTCGGGGCGCCGACGCGCAGCCGCCGGTCGCTCAGCGAGACCATGCCGCCGATCGCCATGAAGATGGCGCCGGCCCAGATCCACGGCACCAGCGGGTTGTGATAAATCCGCGTCGCCCAGCCGCCCTTGCCGTCGGCATCGCCGAGCACGACATAGACATCGGCAAGCGGCGTGGTGTGAATTGCGGCTTCCGTGGTGGTCGATTTCTCGGCCGGGTAGGTGCGTTTTTCCGGATACAGCATGGTGACCGGTTTGCCGCCCGACGTCAGTTCGAACGTGCCGCGCAGCGCCGTGTAGTTCGGCCCCGGCACCGTGCCCGCGCCCTTGAAGGTGACTTCATAGCCGGCCAGTTCAACGACATCGCCCTGGCGCACGATCTGGATGCGTTCGGTCTGCCACGACGACGACGCCGTGATGCCCGCCACCATGATCCCGAGCGCGCTGTGGGCGATGGCCGTGCCCCAGGTGGAGCGCGGCAGGTTGGCGGCTCGGCGCAGGGTTTCGCCGAATGAAATCCGGAACAGCCCCGTGCGTTCGGCAAGATCGAGCGCGGCCCCGGTGACGAGCCAGGCCGCGACGCCCATGGCGAGCGCGGCGACGATATCGGAATTGCCGTCGATCACGACGGTGCCCATCGCGACGGCAAGCGCCATGATCACAGCGACCTTCAAGCGGCCGAGAACCCCGGTCAGATCGCCGCGTTTCCAGGCCATCATCGCGCCGATCGGGCAGGCAATCAGCAGCGGCACCATCAGCGGCACGAAGGTCGCGTTGAAGAACGGCGCGCCGACCGACACCTTGCCGCCGTCGACCGCATCGAGCAGCAGCGGATACAAGGTGCCGAGGAACACGACGGCGGCGGCCGTGGCGAGCAGCAGGTTGTTGAGCACCAGCGCGCCCTCGCGGCTGACAGGGGCGAACAGCCCGCCGCCTTTCAGCATCGGTGCGCGGACGGCATAGAGCACAAGCCCGCCGCCGATCACGACGATCAGCAGGCCAAGGATAAACACGCCGCGTTCGGGGTCGGTTGCGAAGGTATGGACCGATGTCAGCACCCCCGACCGCACCAGGAACGTGCCGAGCAGCGACATGCCGAAGGCGATGATCGCGAGCAGGACGGTCCAGCTTTTCAGCGTATCGCGGCGTTCGACCACCAGCGCGGAATGCAGCAGAGCGGTGCCGACCAGCCACGGCAGGAAGGATGCGTTTTCAACCGGGTCCCAGAACCACCAGCCGCCCCAGCCAAGCTCATAATAGGCCCACCAGCTGCCCAGCGCGATGCCGATGGTCAGCGCCGTCCAGGCCACCAGCGTCCATGGCCGCACCCAGCGCGCCCAGGCGGGATCGACCCGGCCTTCGATCAGCGCGGCAATGGCGAACGAGAACGCCATCGAGAACCCGACATAGCCGAGATAGAGAAACGGCGGATGAAACGCGAGACCGGGGTCCTGCAGCAGCGGATTCAGGCCCTTGCCTTCGAACGGCGCCGGGTCGAGGCGCAGGAACGGGTTCGACGTGAACAGCAGAAAGGCGAGGAAACCGACGCCGATCAGCCCCTGGATGGCGAGCACGCGGGCGCGTAGCCCCGGCGGCAGGTTGCGCCCGAATTCCGCGACCATCAGCCCGAACAGGGCGAGGATCAGAATCCACAGCAGCATCGAGCCTTCGTGATTGCCCCAGACGCCGGCGACCTTGTAGAGCATCGGTTTCAGGGTGTGCGAATTCTGGGCGACAAGCGCCACCGAGAAATCCGACACGACATAGGCATAGGTCAGCGCGCAAAACGCCAGGGCGACAAACAGGAACTGGCCGCGTGCGGCCGGCCCGGCAACGCCCATCAGGGAGGAATCGTTGCGCCAGGCGCCGACCAGCGGCAGCGTGCCCTGGACGATCGACAGCATCAGGGCAAGCGCGATGGCGTAATGGCCGATCTCGGCGATCATTTGGCGCTCTTCGCCGCCGCGTCTTCTGCGCCGCCTTTCCACTGGCCGGATTTCTTCAGCGCGGCGGCAACTTCGGGCGGCATGTAATTCTCGTCATGCTTGGCGAGCACTTCGTCGGCGCGGAAACTGCCGTCGGGCAGCATGTGACCCTCGACGACGACGCCCTGACCTTCGCGGAACAGGTCGGGAATGATGCCTTTATAGGCAACGCGAATTTCGTGGGTCAGGTCGGTCACGGCGAATTTGTGGGTCAGCCCGTCTGCGGCCTTCTTCCAGCTTGCTTCCTTGACCAGCCCGCCGACCCGCAGCCGGCGGTCTTTCTGCAGGTCCGCCTTGGTCGCGATATCGGTCGGCGTGTGGAAGAAGACGATATTGTCCTCGAACGCGGTCAGCACCAGGGCGGCCGCGGTGGCGAGCATCAGCCCGCCGAGAAAGACAACTGTCAGGCGGCGGCGCTTGCGCGTCATGGGTTTTCTCCCGGTCCGGCGGGAGCCGCCGGGTTTTCGGTGCTGCGGCTGCGCCGCTGTCGGCGCGGCGCTTCCGATTCCATCAGGGCCAGTTCGCGTTCCCGCGCGCGCATCGATTTGAGGCTGGCGACGGTCAGCGCCGTCAGCACGACAAGCGCAATGCCCCACGCCGACCAGATAAAGCCGCCATAGCCGCCCATGTTCAGAATGTCAGACATGGGTCTCTCCCAACACGGCTGTCATTCCCGCGAATGCGGGGATAACGGCGGAACGGTCGATTGCGTTATTCATCATTGTGTAAACACAGATAGGATTGTTTTGATCCCTGTACACGGTCGGGCGTCACTCTGCGGCATTTTGCGCCGTATCGGCATGTATGCGTGCCGACCGCAGCGCATTGATCCGGCGCCCGGCAAGTTCGGCGCGGGCGCGCACGATGACCAGCGACAGAAACAGTGTCGTGAATCCGACCGCCATCAGCAGCAGCGGGATCAGCATCGACGAATGCACGGCCGGCATGCCGATCTTGGTGACGCTGGCGGGCTGGTGCAGCGTGTTCCACCAGTCGACGGAAAACTTGATGATCGGCAGGTTCACAGCGCCGACCAGCGCCAGAATCGCCGATGCCTTTTCGCCGCGCGCCGCGTCGTCGAACGCGTTGGCCAGCGCGATAAAGCCGAGATACAGGAAAAACAGCACCAGCACCGATGTCAGCCGCGCATCCCACACCCACCAGGTTCCCCACATCGGCTTGCCCCAGAGCGAGCCGGTGGTCAGGCAGATCAACGTGAAGCAGGCGCCGATCGGCGCTGCGGCCAGGGCGCAGACATGGGCGACAGGGTGTTTCCAGATCAGGCCGACGGCGCTGGCGACGACGATAAACGCATAGGCGAACATCGCCATCCAGGCCGACGGGACATGCACATACATGATGCGCACGGTTTCGCCCTGCTGGTAATCCGGCGGCGATGCGCCGAAGGCAAAATAAAGTCCGGTCCCGATCAGGATCACCGTCAGCCCGGTTACCCATGGCAGAACAGTATTGGCAAGGCGCAGAAACCGTGTCGGATTGGCGAATCTGTGAAACATAGGGTCCTTGTATCCCGGGTTCTCTCGGCGGCGACCCCTGCCTGGTCTCGCGCACTATTGTATGCACCGCAGTAATGCGGAAATATGGTTAACGAGCCGTTACCATTAGCCGCTTAACGTCCGCTATTGAAGCTCTTTCCGGTATACGCACGAGGTGTTGATGAATTGCCCGTCTAAACCGGTTCCGCCCGGTTCCACACATAATCGATCACGGATCCCGGCCCGCCCGCGGGCGCCGGGGATAGCGACAGGGTCAGGCGGCCGTGTTCCAGCTGGATCGTCTGTTCGCGAACGGTCCCGATATCGTTGACGTCGGCGCTGACAGAGATGTAGTGCCGGACCCTGTCCGCCAGGACCTCATACGCGCCGCAATAGGAAATACAGGCGATCCGGCCGTCCGGCGCCGGGTAGTTTAGCGATTGGCACATGTGGCCGTCAGGCGCGTAGATCAGGTATCCGGAGGCGCTGTTGCCCCAGGGGCGCTGGATCTTGCCGCTAGCATAGGTCAGGCGGCAATCGGCCAGATGCCACACCCCGGTCAGGTCGAGACCGCCAACCGGCGCCAGGCCCGTTATTGCTGCGTCGCTTCCGTCCATCCAGCTTCCTACCGGAATTTCCGGCCCGGCATTGCCGGACGGGAAATTCAGCGTTGGTTTCTTTTCCGGTCGTTACTCTGCCGCCATGCGCAGGGCGACCGCACATCCCCAGGGACACAACACCAGGCACGCCATTAACATTCCACCAAGCACCAGAAGCTGCTGTGTCGCCGGGAACCCGCCGATCACCGCTTCAACCGCGCCGGCGCCGAATATCAGCACCGGGATCACGAGCGGCAGGACCAGGAGCGACAGCAAAACGCCGCTTCGTCGCGAACCGAGGGTCAGGGCGGCACCCAGGGCGCCTACTAAACTGATAATCGCCGTCCCCAGAGCCATTGCCGCCGTCAACACACCGTACCCCCGTGGCTCGAGATTAAGCATGATACCAATCACCGGGGACGCTACCAAGAGCGGAAGACCGGTGGTCAGCCAGTGCGCGGCGATCTTCGCCAGAGCGGTCAGCCAGACCGGCTGGCGCGCGATGACCAGCAGTTCCAGGGTGCCGTCTTCGTAGTCGGTCTGGAACAGGCGGTCGAAGGACAGCATGGCCGCCAGAAGGGCTGTAACCCACAGTATTCCGGGCGCCATGCGGGCCAGCAGATTGGGTTCGGGACCGACCCCGAAGGGGAAAAGCGCGGCGGCGATCACAAAGAAAACGATCACCATCATGGTATCGCTGAGCTGGCGCAGGGCGATGCGGATGTCGCGCGCGACAAGCGCCGAAAATGCCCTCATGGCGAATCACCGGCCACTGAATCTCCCCAAAGGGTTTCGCCGTCTTCGGCATACTCGGCAAGATCGATGGTCTTTGCATCGTCGATGCCCAGGGGAACGTTTGTCGACGCCACGACCATGCCGCCGCCGCCGCGATGGGCCGCGATCGCCGTGCGGATCCGGTCGACCGAGCGATAGTCGAGCGCGATTGTCGGCTCGTCCAGCAGCCACAGCGATGCCGGCGATGCCAGGATGCGCGCCAGGGTCAGCCGCCGGGTCTGCCCGGCCGACAGCATCCGCGCCGGCAGGTCGGCCAGCGCCGCCAGCCCGACCTGGCCGAGGGCCGTCTCTATACCCGCAAGATTCGCCGTGCCGCCGCGCAGGGCGGCGTGAAAGGACAGGTTCTCGCGGACCGTCAGCGCGGGCTTTACGGCGTCGCGATGGCCGACATAGTGCATGCTGGAAAAAAACCGCTCCGGATCGTCGCGGACGGGGCTGCCTTGCCACGCGATCTCGCCGGCCGCGGGGGCGGCGATTCCGGCCATCAGCCGGAGCAGGCTGGATTTGCCGGACCCGTTGGGCCCCGACAGGACCAGCGCCTCGCCCGGCGCCACGGCGAAATCGAGCCCCGCGAAAACGATGCGATCGCTCCTGATGCAGGCCAAGCCTGTGCCGGTAAACCCGTCCATGATGTTGGGATAGCGTAAATCGCGCGAGTCGTCATCAGGGGACAGGCGGGGACGGGGTCTAAATAGCGGCGACGTCTGTCCCTGCCCAGAATCCCTCGGCCCGGTGCCGAGGGTCCGTTTATCCATCCCGCCTGCATCCGCCGCCGGCCCGCGGTACGAGACCGGGGGAATAGAACTTGTGTCGATGAACAGAGAGGAGCCGCCCCTTCCGCAGCTCCCACCAAAGAAAAAGGCCGCTGATCTGGGGGGATCAGCGGCCTAGGAGGGATCCAGCGTTGCCGCTGGGTGGACGTTCTGGGGAGAACGTCCGGGGGGCTACAGTTCTATATGGGGTCCCAATTGGGGCCCGACAAGGGCGC
>JAQCHR010000172.1 GCA_027619655.1 Pseudomonadota bacterium | reverse complement strand
GGTCGTACTGGTCGGGCCGGTCGACATCGACGATGCCGGTGTGGTGGCGAGCCCGCCAGCCGACGATACCGCCCGGCGCGTCGCTGCTGAGGTCGAGCCGCAGGCTGAGGCTTTGATGTTCCATTACCTCTGTGCGGTCGAAGGGCGCGTCGATCAGGCCGTTTTCCTCATGCAGCCGGATCAGGTCGTCGGGGCCGACCTCGGCGCGCCCGCGGCGCAGGCGAAGCTGGGTAAGGCGCGATCCGGTGCGGACGGCGATGGAGAATGTCTTGGGCGATACCTCGGCATAGATCGGGCCGGTATAGCCGGGCCGGATCAGGTCGAAGCGCGTGCCGCGGTCGGAGATAACCCGCGTGAAGATATCGAGCCGCCCGGTCGAGCTTTTCGGATTGGCAAAGGCGGAGATATCGTCCGGCAAGTCGAGCGCTTCCATCAGCGGCACGATGTAGACGCAGCCTTTTTCGAGCACCGCACCGCCGGTCAGGTCGATGCGGTGCATCTCGAACGCGCGCACCTTGTCTTCGACGGTCGCGTCGGGACCGGGCAGGAAGCTTGCCTGGACCCGCCAGGCGAATTCGCCGAGGCGCAGATCGATACTGGCCGGCTGGATGAGATCGCCGGTAATTGGCTGTGCCGCCGTCACCACGCCGGCGTCGATCAGCGTCCGCAGCGTCTGCGACGGAAAGATGCCGGTCGGGGCGGACGCGGCCTCGGCGGCGGGAAGGGGAGCTGGCTCGTTCATGGCGCGCATATTACGCGAATCTCGTTCAAATAAACCCGGTTGCGAACAATTGATGGAGATCAACGTTTGCCCCCGGAAACTGCATGTATATCCGGTGGTGATGCCCCATCCAGTCGGCAACAATCCCGTCCACGTCCCGGCACATGCTGCGGAACGCGGCAATCGAATTCTCGCCCTGTCGGGGCTGATTCTCGGCCCCGCCGTCTTCGCGGCGACACAGATATCCGGTGCCCCGGCGGGCCTCGGGGATGACGGATGGTCCGTTGCCGGCGTTGCCGGGCTGATGGCGATCTGGTGGCTGACGCAGGCGGTGCCGCTGGCGGCGACCGCGCTTCTGCCCGCGATCCTGTTTCCGGTTCTCTGTATCGGCAATCTCGACAGCGCGACCGCACCCTATGCACATCCGCTTATTTTTCTGTTTCTCGGCGGGTTCGTCGTCGCGTTGACGATAGAGCGCTGGAATCTGCATCGCCGGATCGCGATCGCGGTCATCGGCCTTACCGGCTCCGGACCGGGCCGGCTGACAGGCGGGTTCATGCTCGCCACCGCACTGCTGAGCATGTGGGTGAGCAACACCGCGACGGCATTGATGATGCTGCCGATCGCGGTAAGCGTCATCGCGTTCGTTCAGGAACGTGAATCCGGCCGGCCCGCCGATCCGGAGGGAGGAGAACGCTTTGCAAAGGGGCTGCTGATCGCGGTCGCCTATTCGGCCAGTATCGGGGGGCTCGCGACGCTAATCGGAACCCCGCCGAACGCTTTCCTCGCCGGCTATATGAGCCAGACGTACCAGGTCGAGATCGGCTTCGCGGCGTGGATGCTTTTCGGCCTTCCGGTGTCCGCGCTGCTGCTCGGGATCGCCTGGCTTGTCATCACCCGGCTGCTGTTCCGGGTCGATAATACGGTGCTGGGCGATGTGCGTGCCGGGCTGGATCTCGAACGCCGAAAGCTGGGCCGCGCCGGTCGCGGAGAACGGATGACGGCCGTGCTTTTCGCCGCGCTTGCGCTCGCCTGGGTATTTCAACCGGTTCTGGCGAAAATCGTTCCGGTGACCGACACCGGTATCGCGCTGATGGCGGCTCTTGCCGCATTCGCGCTGCCGGTGAATATCCGCAAACGCGAATTCCTGCTCGACTGGTCGCACGCGGTCGAGCTGCCGTGGGGAATCCTCCTGTTGTTCGGCGGCGGGCTGAGCCTCGCCGGCGCTATCGATTCGACAGGTCTGGCGGGCTGGCTGGGCGACAGCCTGTCCGCGGTTGGCGGTCTTCCCGTTATCGCGGCTTTGCTGATTATTGTGACGCTTGTCATTTTCCTGACAGAACTGACCAGCAATACGGCGACGGCAGCCGTGCTTATACCGCTCGCCGCGACGCTGGCGGGAAGCCTCGGGCTCGCGCCGATGGCGCTGGCCGCGCCGGTCGCCCTGGCGGCAAGCTGCGCGTTCATGATGCCGGTGGCGACACCGCCGAACGCCATCGTGTTCAGCGCCGGGCGGCTGGCGGTGATCGATATGTGCGGGGCGGGCATGGTGCTCAATTTGGTCGCCAGCGTCGTCATCGCTTTCGCCGCGCTGTATTTCATACCGATCCTGTGGCCGGCGGGATGACTCAGGAATGGTCGGCAGGCCCCCGCAATTTTCCCTTGTCTAATATCATTTTAAGCTTAAACTAATTTTAGATACCGGATTTCAGGCGGCAGGAGAATGTTATGAAGATCGAGATTATCGGCGGCGGCCCGGCGGGGCTCTATTTTGCGCTTCTGATGAAGAAGGCGGACCCGTCCCATCGGATCAAGATCTACGAACAGAACAAGCCGGACGATACGTTCGGATTCGGCGTGGTGTTTTCCGCCGAAACGCTTGGCCATTTCCGCGACTACGATGCCGTGTCCTATGACCGGATTCGCGAAACCTTCGCCTATTGGGACGATATCGACACCTATTACCGGGGCGAGAAGGTAACCACCGGCGGTAACGGATTCTGCGGCATGTCGCGCAAGGATCTTTTGCTGATCCTTCAGAAATGCTGCATCGAGGTCGGCGTCGAGATGGAATTCGAGCGCGAGATCAAATCGCTCGACGATATCTCGCCGGACGCCGACCTGGTCCTCGGTGCCAACGGGATCAATTCCTGGATCCGCGACGAATTTGCCGATCATTTCAAGCCGAGCTTCGACTGGCGTCCGAACAAGTTCGTGTGGCTGGGATCGACCATGCCGCTGGATGCGTTCACCTTCGATTTCCGCGAAAACGATGCGGGTATCTGGAACCTGCATGCCTATCAGTACAACAGCGAAATGAGTACCTGGATCGTCGAGACCACGGACGAGGCATGGAAGAAGGCGGGCATGGAGAACGCGACCGAAGAAGACACGGTTGCCTATGTCAAAGAACTGTACGGCGACCTGCTGGGCGACCATCCGGTCATCACCAACCGGTCCATCTGGCGCAATTTCCCGATGATCCGCTGCGAGACCTGGGTGAAGGACAATCTCGTCATCCTGGGCGACTGCGCGCATACGGCGCATTTCTCGATCGGGTCCGGCACCAAGCTGGCGATGGAAGACGCGATTGCCCTGTTCGAATCCTGCCAGATCGAATCCGATCCGCGCGCCGCGCTGAAACTGTACGACGTCAACCGCCGCGACGACGTGGAACGCATCCAGCATGCCGCCGACGTGTCGCTGTCCTGGTTCGAACATGTCGACCGCTACTGGCAAATGGACCCGGTACAGTTCACGTTCAGCCTGATGTCGCGCTCGAAGGCGATCACCTATGACAACCTGCGGCTGCGCGATCGCGGTTTCGTGGAAAAGGTCGACCGGGCTTTTTCCGCCGATGCCGCGGACCGCTACGACGCGCCGCAGTTGAAGGAAACGCCGGTGCCGCCGATGTTCGCGCCGATGCAATTGCGCAACATGCGGCTGTCGAACCGGGTTGTGGTATCGCCGATGTGTCAGTACTGCGCGACCGACGGCACGCCCGACGACTGGCATTTTTCCCACTATACCAGCCGCGCCATGGGCGGCGCCGGACTGGTTTTTACCGAAATGACCTGCATTTCGCCGGATGCGCGGATCACGCCCGGCTGCACCGGAATCTGGACCGACGTCCAGGAAGCGCAGTGGAAGCGGATTGTCGATTTCGCCCATCAGCGGACGGATGCGAAAATGGCGATGCAGATCGGCCATGCCGGGCGCAAGGGTGCGACCAAGCTCGCCTGGGAAGGCATCGACCAGCCGCTGGATGAAGGCGCGTGGGACATCATTGCCGCGTCGCCGATCCCGTATCTGCCGCATTCGCAGGTGCCCCGGGAAATGACGCGGGACGACATGGACCGGGTCAAAGCCGATTTCGTGGCGGCCTTCGGTCGCGCCGCGCGGGCCGGGTTCGACCTCGCAGAGCTTCACTGCGCGCATGGCTATATCCTGGCGACTTTCCTGTCGCCGGTGACCAACAAGCGCGGCGATGAATATGGCGGGTCGGTTGAAAACCGGCTGCGCTACCCGCTGGAGGTGTTCGATGCCTGCCGCGCCGTGTGGCCGGAAGAACGCCCGATGTCGGTGCGCATTTCCGCGTCCGACTGGATCGAGGGCGGGACCACGATGGAAGATGCGGTCGCCTTCGCCAGGGCGTTCAAGGACCATGGTTGCGATCTGATCAACGTTTCCACCGGACAGACAGACCCGGCGGAAAAGCCGATGTATGGCCGCATGTTCCAGACCCCGCATTCGGAACAGATCCGCATCGAGGCCGGCATTCCGACCCTGGTGGCCGGCAATATCTTCGACTGGGACCAGGTGAACACGATTGTCGGCGCCGGCCGGTCCGACCTCGTCGCCCTGGCGCGGACGCATCTATACAATCCCTATTTCACGCAGCAGGCCGCCGCCTATTACGGGGTCGAGGACATCGTGTGGCCGGATCAGTACATGTCTGCCAAGTTCGCGGCCTTCCGGCAGTTCGAACGGCAACGGACCCAGATCGAAGACCTGCGGGAACAGGCCAAGCCCGATAACGGCGATGCGAAGGCGGGCGAATCCCTGTTGAACAAATCGTCGGACTGGGAATCCAAGGGGGCCGCCGTCGGCGCCGCCGCGGGATCCCGGACCGAAGCGGCGGAATAGGGCGGCCAGGCTCTCGTACACTTGATGACGTGGTTTACGGTTCGTTAACGCCGAGGCGTAACTATCCCCGGATCGACGGCGGGTTTGCCGTCAGACGTTGTTTGGGGACTGGACGACATGTTTCGTATCGGCACGGCATTAGCGCTTGCGGGCGCTGTATTTGCGCTGAATTCGGGGGCAACCTACGCTCATGACGCGCACAGAAACGGCCACGGTCAAAACGTTGCGGCCGCGCCGGACGGCGACCGGCGGCCCGCCATCAGCAAGGCGGATGTCGCGACGATTTACGGTCTGACCGACCAGCACGGTGTCCCGGTCAACCGGGACCGATTCAAGGGCCGCTTTTCGTTTGTCGTGTTCGGCTATACCGCCTGTCCCGATGTCTGTCCTACTGCGATGACCCATGTCGCGTCGATCATGGAAAAGCTGGGGCCGTATGCCGATTACATGCTGCCGGTGTTCGTGACGTTCGATCCGGCACGCGACACG
Source organism: Pseudomonadota bacterium (assembly GCA_027619655.1). Classification (GTDB taxonomy): domain Bacteria; phylum Pseudomonadota; class Alphaproteobacteria; order UBA8366; genus MarineAlpha4-Bin1. The sequence continues at coordinate 2,203 of JAQCHR010000172.1, read as the reverse complement.
GCGGAGGTGCTGCGCGATTACGTTTCCCATTTCGACAAGCGCACACTGGCCCTGACCGGCAGCGCCGAGGCGATCAAGGCGGTGCAGCAGGGCTACGGCGTGCTCAGCGTTCCGGGCCCGAAGGACGAGGACGGTTCGTACTTCATTTCGCACACGGCGGCGAAATACCTGATCGCGCCGGATGGCAGTCATCTCCAAAGCTTTTCCCACGACGATCCGCCGGAACAGATCGCGGTCTATCTGAAAAAGATCTTCAGCCGGATGGGGATGTAGACGCTCCGGGCCTCTTGACCTGATATCCGGGCCGGTTTAGCGACTCCCCTGACACAAAGGGAATCGCGTCATGACAATCAAGCTTTACGAACTGCTCGGCCACGAAGACCGCCTCTACAGCCAGTTTTCCTGGCGCGCCAAGATGGCGCTAAAGCACAAGGGGCTGGATTTCGAACAGATCCCGCTATTGCTCACCGATAAGGACTCGATCGCGTTTGCTAATTCGACCAGCGTGCCGGTGATGGTCGACGGCGACGTTATCCAGACCGATTCCTGGGACATCGCAACCTATCTCGAAGAGGCCTACGCGGACGCTCCGTCATTATTCGGCGGCCCGATCGGGACCGGCGTCACCCGGGTGATCAATTCGTGGTGCGACCGGGCGGTGAATGTCGCACTCGGCCCGCTGATCGCGCGCGACGTGCTCGATGCCGCGCATCCCGACGACCGGGCGTATTTCCGTGAATCGATGGAGAGGCTCTACAAGCGGACGCTCGAAGAAGTGCAGGAAGGCCGCGAAGACCGGGTGAAGGTGCTTTACCGGACGCTCGACCCCATCCGCACGTCGTTCCGGAAAGGACAGGATTTTATCAGCGGCGATGCGCCGGCCTATGCCGATTACGTGGTGTTTTCGCAGTTCCAGTGGGCGCGGGTGACCAGTCCGTTCAAGATTCTGGATGCCGACGATCCGGTTTTCGCGTGGCGCGAACGCATGCTCGACCTGTATGGCGGCTACGCGCGCAATACCCCCGCATACGACGTCGCGGCCTGACGGATCGACCGGACGCTCAGACCGAGAAGACCACCGACGCAAACACCAGGCCCTGATGGGCTGCCGGCATCTCGCGGTCGAAGGCGTTTTCGATCGTCAGGCTTTCGTATTTCCCGGCGGGCAGCTGTTTCCGCTGTTGCTTCGTGGCGTTCTTCTTGCGCTGTTCCGGCGCCAGTTGAGCCTGCATGTGGACGGCCGGCACCACCGGGGCCAGATTGGCCGAGGCATCGGCATAGCCCTGTTTCATCACCGGGCCGTCTTCCGTCTGGGCCGGGGCGGGTTTCGGCAGCCCGAACCTGCCGATCTGCGGCGGATTGAGGGCGACCGGCGCACCCGGCGCGATTTCGGCGCTGATATCCAGCGCGATCCGGGTCAGCGCCGGGATATCGGCGCCGGGCATCGGACCGGTATTGCGCAGCACAGTCGCGTTACGGAAGACGGACGGGTCCAGGTGCCGGAGAGTTTCGTCCATGGTCCGGGCAATGCCGGACGCCGCCGCATTCTGTCCCGGTTGATTTGCCGGCGAATGGGATGCCGGGGGAATACCGGCGGGAAGCGGCGTGTCGGGCACTGGCTGCCGGTCGAAGGCTTCCGGAATGAACGGCACACCGAGGGGCCTGTCGAGGATTTTCCCGACCGGCAGGCGCGACGAGATATCCCTTACCGGCAGCGATACGGCATCGAGTACGGGCAGAATACCGCCGGGCGTGGCGACCGTCGCCGGCAGGGATGTCGGCGCGTAGGCGGTCACCCGGTTGCCGACCTGGACGGTGATCGCACCGTTTTGCGTGTCGAGTGCCACCGATACCCGGCCGGCGGCAAGTACGACCCGGGTGTCGGGCTGGGCCCCGTCGGCGGCGGCCGGCGATGCGACCGGCTGCAGGTGACGGACGGCCGTCATAACCTCGCCCACGGGGACGGCGTTGGGCGACGCGATCGCGGTGTTGAGCGTCGTCGAGAGGACCTGCGACAATGCCCGCGACACGATCAGCGCGGCATCCGCGGGTGCGGTATCGGCCGCGGCCCTCGCGACCGGCGCGCCCGGCAGGGAGGCAAGCGCTGCGGCAAGCGGGGCGGTAAGCGCATTGACGAACGCATCGGGCGCGACGATGACGGCCGACGGACCCGGGCCCGCCGCGGTCTGCGTCGGGGGTGTCG
>JAQCHR010000171.1 GCA_027619655.1 Pseudomonadota bacterium | reverse complement strand
CATCGACGGCCCTTGTACTATTCATGACACTGCCGGGGCTGGCGCTGTTCTATGGCGGGCTGGTGCGGGCCAGCAGCGTGCTGTCGGTGCTGATGCACTGTTTCGCGATCTGCTGCCTTGTGTCGGTGCTCTGGCTGGTCGCAGGATACAGCCTGGCCTTCGGCGATGGCGGCTATGCCAACCCGATTATCGGCGGGCTGGAAAAGGCGTTTTTCGCCGGAATCGGCACCGATGCGCTGGTCGGGACGATTCCCGAGGACGTGTTCTTCATGTTCCAGATGACCTTTGCAATCATCACCCCGGCGCTGATCGTCGGCGCCTATCCGGAACGGGTGAAGTTTTCCGCCGTGCTGTTCTTCAGTGCGGTCTGGCTGTTCGTGGTCTATGTGCCGGTGACGCACTGGGTCTGGGGCGGCGGCTGGCTGGCCGAAATGGGCGTCCGCGATTTCGCCGGCGGTATCGTCGTCCATGTGACGGCGGGCGTGTCCGCGCTGGTCTTCGCCGCGATGCTGGGCAGCCGAAGGGGTTTTCCGGATCAGCTCAGGGCGCCGCATAACCCGGGCATTACCATGATGGGCGCGGCCATGCTGTGGGTCGGCTGGTTCGGCTTCAATGCGGGCAGCGCGCTGGCGGCGGACGGCAATGCCGGCATGGCGATGCTGGTCACGCATATTTCGGCCGCGACGGCGTCGCTGACCTGGGCCGCCGTGGAATGGATCAAGTTCGGCAAGCCCAGCCTGATCGGCATCGTGACCGGCATGGTCGCCGGGCTGGCGACGATCACGCCGGCTTCCGGGTTTGTCGGCCCGGTTGGCGCGCTGATCATCGGCTTCGTCGCCGGCATCGTCTGCCAGTGGATGACGACATGGATCAAGCAGACGGTCCGGATCGACGATTCGCTCGATGTCTTCGCGGTGCATGGCGTCGGCGGTATCCTGGGCACGCTGATGCTGTCCTTCCTGGCGATGGAAAGCTTCCAGGGCCTCGGCCTGACGGAAGGCATGGGCGTCGGCGATCACCTGTGGGTGCAGGCGGTCGGCGTGGTTTCCGTGGCGATCTGGTCCGCCCTGGCCAGTTTCATCATCATCAAGCTGACTTCGGCGATCTTCGGGTTGCGGGTTTCCGACGAAGACGAGATCGAGGGGCTGGATATCACGGCCCATGGCGAACGCAGCTACGACCTGTAGAATCTTGAAAAGGGAGACCGAGACATGAAAATGGTGATGGCGGTGGTCAAGCCGCACAAGCTGGACGCGGTCCGCGAGGCGCTGACCGGAATGGGAATCGATGGCATGACCGTTACCGAGGTCCGGGGCTATGGCCGCCAGAAGGGTCATACGGAAATCTATCGCGGCGCTGAATATGCGGTGAATTTCCTGCCGAAGGTGAAGATCGAAGTCGCCATCGGCGACGACATGGTGGAGCAGGTGGTCGAAGCAATTCAGGGCGCGGCGCATACCGGAAAGATTGGCGACGGCAAGGTCTTCGTTTATGACATGGGGCGTGCCGTGCGGATCCGCACCGGGGAAACCGGCGAGGACGCATTGTAGCGGTTTTTCAGGAGGCGATCATGGATGACGTGCTGTCAGCCGGTTTGCGCCGGGCTGATCCCGGCAGTATGGGCATCGATGCGGGACGGTTGGCCGAAGCCGTCGCCTTTGCGGAAACGGCGGAAACGCGCTGGCCGCGCGACCTCAGCGCCGGGCTGGCGGCCATCGAAAAATCGCGCGAACCGGCGCCCTGGAACGAGGCGCTGGGACCCAGCAAGGATCGCGGCGGGCCGAACGGGCTGATCCTGAAGGACGGCGCGGTCGTCGCCAGCTGGGGCGATATCGCCAGTGTCGAGGTGACCTTCAGCGCGGCGAAAAGCTATCTTTCCATGCTGGCCGGGCTGGCCGTTGCGGACGGCTTGATCGGCAGTATCGACGATCCGGTGCGGGACTATGCGCTGGACGCCGCCTTCGATACCGACCAGAACCGGGACATTACCTGGCGGCACCTGCTGAACATGACCAGCGAGTTCGACGGCTCCCTATGGGACAAGCCGGACCTGGTCGACCGGCACCGGCAGAACGGGCCCGGCGCCGACAATTCGAAGAAGGGCACCCATCGCGACCTGCAGAAACCCGGTACGTTCTGGGAATACAACGATGTGCGCGTCAACCGGCTGAGCCTGTGCCTGATGCAGGTCTTCCGCCGGCCGCTGCCCGCGGTGCTGAAGGAACGGATCATGGATCCGATCGGCGCGTCCGATACCTGGATCTGGCACCATTACCGCAATTCCTTTTTCGAAATCGACGGGGTACCGATGCCGTCTGTGCCGGGCGGCGCGCATTGGGGTGGCGGGCTGTGGATCAGCAGCCTGGATCATGCGCGCATGGGGCAGCTCATCGTGCAGCGCGGCGCCTGGGAGGGAAAGCAGCTGCTGCCCGCCGCCTGGATCGATTCCCTCAGCAAGCCTTGTCCGGTTAAGCCGACATACGGGTTGCTGTGGTGGCTGAATACGGGCGGGACGCATTACGACAAGGCGCCGGAAACCAGCTTCTTCGCGCAGGGCGCGGGGCAGAATATCGTCTGGATCGACCCGGCGCTCAAGCTGGTCGTCGTCACGCGCTGGATCGACGCGCGGAAGGTGAATGACTTCGCCGGCCGCGTGATGGCCAGCCTGGCCTGACACGGGGTTGCCATGATTTCCATTCGCAATATCGACCATGTCGTCATCCGCACCGCGGATATGAACCGCGCGCTGGCGTTTTACGGCGACGTGCTGGGCTGCCGCGAGGCGCGGCGGCTCGATTCCATCGGGCTGGTGCAGCTTCGCGCCGGATCGTCGATGATCGACCTGATGGATGCGTCGGCCAGTCCGCCGCCGGATGGCCCCGGCAACATGGATCATTTCGCGGTGCGCGTGGAGCCCTTCGACGCGGACGCCATTCGCGCGCAACTGGCAGCCCATGGCGTTGAGGCCGGCAGCGTTGAAAGCCGCGTCGGCGCCGAAGGCAACGGCCCGTCGATCTATATCAGGGATCCGGACGGCAATACCGTAGAGCTGAAAGGCCCGCCTTACTCTTAAACTGGTGCGGACATCCGGCGTGTCAGACCGGCCGTTCGCCGATGACCGTCACCCGGTGCATTTCGCGCCGGTGCCCGGCATAGTCGTTCAGCGCGAAATGCTGGGTGCAGCGATTGTCCCAGAACGCGACGGACCCGGGCTGCCAGCGGAACCGGCAGGTGAATTCCGGCCGCACCGCGTGGTCATACAGATACTGCAGCAGGGGTTCGCTTTCCGCCTCGGTCCAGCCCTTGAAATTGTGGGTGAAATTGGCGTTGACGAACAACCCCTTGCGCCCCGTTGCGGGGTGCGTCCGGATCACCGGGTGCTCGACCTGTCTGGTCGAGTCGATCCCGGTGCGGATCTTCATCGAGCCGCTGTTCTTCTTCAGCCGTTCGGCGGCGCGGCTGTTCGTCGCGCCATAGCTGCGGCTGGCGTCATGCATGGCGGTCATGCCGTCCAGCATCAGCTTCATCCCGTCGGACAACGCGTCATAGGCCATGTACATGTTGGCGAACATGGTATCGCCGCCAGATTTCGGCACATCGAGCGCGTAGAGGATCGAACCCAGCGCCGGCTTCTCGTAGAATGTGACATCGGTGTGCCAGGTGCCGCCGAAATTGCTGGTATTGTCGCCCGCTTCCTTGATGACGGGCATGACTTCCGGAAAATCGTCGAGGCCTGCGGCAAAGGGGTGAATGTCCAGTTCGCCGAACCGCCGGCCGAAATCCCGGTGCTGCTCTGGCGTCATCGTCTGGTTGCGGAAAAAGATGACAAGGTATTCGTGAAACGCCTGGCGGATTTCATCGAATGTCGCGTCATCGGGCAGGGCTGACAGGTCGCCCCCGCCGATTTCCGCGCCAAGGGCGCCCGCGATTGGGGTCACTTCGATTTTCCGATAGGTCGTCATGACGGGAGAATCTCCAAGTTTAAGTGTAATGGTTGAGTTATTTTGAATATAAACGTCGTTTTGTTTGCGTTTCCGCCGACTCCGTATCGCAAAGCATGACACTTTTGTCCGGAAAATAAAATATCCGTCAGCTTCCCCTTGGCAAAGGCGGTGCATTCTGTATTTTGGCCCGCTTGGAAACCGACATCAGGCGGGAAAGCCGACGATGAAGATCGCCATTCTGAAGGAAAAGCGCCCCCATGAAACGAGGGTCGCGGGCGTTCCCGAAACCGTCAAGAAACTTATCGCCCTAGGGGCCGAAGTCGTCGTCGAGAAAGGTGCCGGAAAAGGCGCTTCCGTCTCCGACGCCGCGTACCGGGATGCGGGCGCCACGATCGCCAATACGGCGAAGGCGGCGCTGGACGGCGCCGATGTCGCGCTCAAGATCCAGCGGCCCATGACCGGGGCGGAAGGCACCGACGAACTGGCGGATTTCGCGCCGGGCCAGGCACTGATCTGCCAGATGCAGGCGCTGAGCGACCCGGCCTGGGTCGCGGCGCTGGCGGGGTCCGGCGTCACCGGCTTCGCGCTTGAACTTGTGCCGCGGATTTCGCGGGCGCAGTCGATGGATATCCTGTCCTCGCAATCCAATCTGGCAGGCTACAAGGCGGTGCTGGATGCGGCATCGGAATTCGGCCGCGCCTTTCCGATGATGATGACCGCCGCCGGCACCATTCCCCCGGCCCGCGTGCTGATCATGGGGGTCGGCGTTGCCGGGCTGCAGGCCATCGCCACCGCCCGCCGGCTCGGCGCCATCGTTTCGGCGACGGATGTGCGCCCGGCGACCAAGGAACAGGTGGAATCGCTGGGCGCGACCTTCGTCGCCGTCGAGGACGACGAATTCGCCCAGGCGCAGACCGCGGGTGGTTACGCCAAGGAAATGAGCGACGCCTACAAGGCGAAGCAGGCGGCGCTGATCGCCACGGCCATCGCCAAGCAGGATATTGTGATCTGCACGGCGCTGATTCCGGGCCGGCCGGCGCCGGTGCTGGTGACCGAGGAAATGGTCGATACGATGAAGCCGGGATCGGTGATCGTCGATCTGGCGGTGGAGGCCGGCAGCAATTGCCCGCTGTCGCAGCTCGGCAAGATCGTGGACAGGAAAGGCGTAAAGATCGTCGGCCACGCCAATGTGCCGGGCCGCCTGTCCGGCGATGCCAGCCGGCTGTTCGCGCGCAATATCGTCAGCTTCCTGACGCCGATGATCGATGCTGAAACCGGATCGCTCAAAATCGATACCGGGGACGAAATCATCGCCGGCACACTGGTGACGCGCGACGGCGCGGTGGTTCATCCGTCGCTGGCGCCAGAACCGGCCGCGTCGGCGGCAACAGACGCAGAACCGGCGAAGACGGAGGAGACGGTTGATGGAAACGGATAAGCTGGTCGAGCAGGCGGCGGGCGTCGCCGAGGGCGCGCGGGCGCTTGCCGGCAAGGCGGAAGCGCTGATGGTGCAGGCCAATCAGCTCGCCGGGCAGGTGGCGTCGTCCGGCGGCGGCGACAACTTCGTTTTCTTCTTCACGATCTTCGTGCTCGCCGTATTCGTCGGCTACTACGTCGTCTGGAGCGTCACGCCGGCGCTGCATTCGCCGCTGATGAGCGTGACCAACGCGATTTCCTCGGTAATCATCGTCGGCGCGCTGATCGCGGCGGGGCCGGTCGATATGAGCTTCGCCAAGGTGTTCGGTTTCATCGCCGTGGTCCTTGCCTCCATCAACATCTTCGGCGGGTTCATCGTATCGCAGCGCATGCTGTCGATGTTCCGCAAGAAATAGCGGGCGCCGCACATCATGAGCGAGAATCTTTCCGCATTCGCCTATCTGCTGGCCAGCATCTGTTTCATCATGTCGCTGCGGGGCCTGTCTTCGCCGGTGAGCGCCCGCCGGGGCAATCTCTTCGGCATCATCGGCATGGTCATCGCCATTGTCACCACCCTGGCGGCGCCCGGCGTATTGAGCTACTGGGTCATCCTGCTCGGCATGCTGATCGGCGCTGGCATCGGGACCTTCATCGCGATGAAGATCGAGATGACCTCGCTGCCGGAACTCGTGGCGGCCTTCCATAGCCTGGTCGGGCTTTCCGCCGTCTTCGTGGCGGCGGCGGCGTTCTATGAACCGGCGGCCTATGGCATCGGCACGGCAGGCCATATCACGCTCGGCAGCCTGGTCGAGATGAGCATCGGGACGGTCATCGGCGCCATTACCTTCACCGGCTCGATCATCGCCTTCGGCAAGCTGCAGGGCTTCCTCAGCGGCTCGCCGGTCACCTTTACCGGCCAGCATGCGCTCAATGCGCTGCTGGCGCTGATCCTGCTGGGCCTGGTCTACTGGTTCTGCAGCAGCGAAAGCGTCACCCTGTTCTGGGTCATCGTGCTGCTGTCCTGTGTCATGGGCGTGCTGATCATCATCCCGATCGGCGGCGCGGACATGCCGGTCGTGATTTCGATGCTGAACAGCTATTCCGGCTGGGCGGCCTGCGGCATCGGCTTCACCCTGTCCAACCCGGCGCTGATCATTACCGGCGCGCTGGTCGGATCGTCCGGTGCGATCCTCAGCTATGTCATGTGCAAGGGGATGAACCGGTCCTTCTTCAACGTCATTCTGGGCGGGTTCGGCGCCGAAAGCGGCGGGCCCGCGGCAGGTGGCGATGCCGACAAGACGGTGCGCCGCGGCAGCGCCGACGATGCGGCCTTTATCATGAAGAACGCCGGCAGCGTCATTATCGTGCCGGGATACGGCATGGCGGTGGCGCAGGCGCAGCATGCCCTGCGGGAAATGTGCGACCTGCTGAAGGCCGAAGGCATCAAGGTCACCTACGCGATCCATCCCGTCGCGGGCCGGATGCCGGGGCATATGAACGTGCTGCTGGCCGAAGCCAACGTGCCCTATGACGACGTCCTGGAGCTGGAACAGGTCAACCGCGACTTCTCCTCCACCGACGTGGCCTTTGTCATCGGCGCCAACGACGTGACCAATCCGGTCGCCAAGACGGATCCGGAAAGCCCGATCTACGGCATGCCGATCCTGGACGTTGAAAATGCGGGCACGGTGCTGTTCGTGAAGCGGTCGCTCAGCCCCGGCTATGCCGGCGTGGACAACGTGCTGTTCTACCGGGACAACACGATGATGCTGTTCGATGATGCCAAAAAAATGTGCGAAGACATCGTCAACGCCCTGCAGGCCATGTAGCGCATCCGGTTCCGTTGCGACGGAGCCCGGTAAAAACGGGCGCATTTGCGCCTTAACCAAAATTTTATATCGATCTGGCACACTACTTGCTTGGGGCAGTAGTGAAGAAACCGGATCGAATATTGTATTGGATATAATAATCCGGTTTGAACCTTGCGTAGGTTTGGGAGGTGCGCAGTTTTCCGGGCGGGCGCCCGAAAGGAGAACCACCATGATGCGCTCGACACTTGCAGTACTCGGCACCTTTATTACAGTATTATTTGTTTCATTACCCGCATCGGCCCAGATGGTCTGCGGAACGCGCACGGAGATCGTAAACAAGCTTTCCGACAGCTACGAGGAAGAGCAGACATCGGCCGGGATTGCGCGCAACGGCAATCTTGTGGAGGTCTTTTCCTCGCGCGAGGGCAGCTGGAC
>JAQCHR010000170.1 GCA_027619655.1 Pseudomonadota bacterium | reverse complement strand
AGACAAAATTATCGCCGCCGTTAAACGTGGGCACCAAGCGTTAGATTCGTTCCACTAGGGCATGAAATTCGGCTACAGTATCCCCAACAACCAGGGGGTCGAGGACCCGCGCGATCTCGTCGATCTCGCAGTCGAGGCGGAGAAGATGGGATTCGCCAGCGTCTGGGTGGCGGAACACCTGTTCCATTCCAGCTATGTCCTCGAACGGCTGGGCGACAAGCCGTATCACGACGCGCTGACGATCCTGACCGCCGCCGCGATGGCGACGAAAAACGTGTGGCTGGGCACCTCGGTACTGGTGCTGCCGTGGCATGACCCGGCGCGGCTCGGCAAGATGGTGGCGACCCTGGACCAGTTGTCGCGGGGCCGTGTCGTGCTCGGCGTCGGCGTGGCGACGACGGAGGACGAGTTCAACAACCTCGGCGTCGATTTCAAGTCGCGCGGCCGGCGCACCAACGAGGTGCTGGGCGCGCTGCAGGCACTGTGGACGCAGGACCTGCCGGAATATTCGGGCGAATTCTATAATTACAGCGGGCTGAAGTTCTCGCCCAAGCCGTTCCAGAAACCCTATCCGCCGCTGTTGATCGGCGGCGGCAGCGGGCCCGCCTTCGGGCGCATCGTGCAGTATGGCGACGGCTGGCACACGCTGCGCCAGTCGCCCAGCATGGTCGCCGAAGGCCGCCGGAAGCTGGCGGCGATGATGGCGGAGGCCGGGCGCGACGCCGTAACCCTGAAATACTCGATCAGCATCCAGACGCGGTTCGACGCTCCGGTATCGGAAAAGCCGGTGGCGGACCGCACGACCCTGCAGGGATCGGCGTGCGACATGATCGACCTGATCCGCGCCTATGAGGATGCGGGGCTGAACGAAATGGTGCTGGGTTTCCGCGTGTCGGAAAAGGCTGCCGACCTGCGCGCCATGACCCGGTTCTGCGAAGAGGTCATGACGAAGCTTTAGGTTGGGTCAGCCGGCGACAACCCGGTTTCGACCGTCATTCTTGGCGGTGTAGAGCGCGACGTCCGCGCGTTTCAACGCGGCTTCCATGTTCGTTTCGTCTTGCCGCCATTCCGTGATGCCGATGATGACGGTAACGCGCAGGGCATTTTGCATTGCATCGAAAACATGTTCGTCGCATTGCTGGCGCAAGCGTTCCGCCAGGATCCGGCCGCCGTCCATGCTCGTTTCCGGCAACAGGATGACGAACTCTTCTCCGCCCAGCCGTGCGATCCGGTCGATCTGGTGCCGGGCGACTTCGACGCAGATATTGGAAAATTCCTTGAGCACGATATCGCCGACATCATGGCCATGGTTATCGTTGACGCACTTGAAATGGTCGAGATCGCATACAGCCAGTGACAGGGGATGCTGGTATCGTTGCGACCGGGCGATTTCGTCTGCGCAGACTTCGGCAAACCGGTGCCGGTTTGTAACACCAGTCAGGGAATCCTTGTAGGCAAGCGTCGTCAGTTTTTCTTCGGCCAGTTTCCGTTCCGTAATATCCGTCACCATGACGAAATAGCCGATGACAATCCCGTCGCTATCGGTGTCGGGGATGAGTGTCGTGTTTACGACACGGGCCTGACCGTTCGGGTATTGCCGGGTGCACTCGTAATCGACCCTCTGGCCTGACAACACCTTTGTGACGCTGGGCGCAATTTCGTCTACCATGTCACGGCCGTACAGGTCCCATGGTGTCTTGCCTATCAGGTCGCGGGTGTCTGTATGGAACCAGTCCGCCATTGTCTGGTTGACGACCACGTAACGGCTGTCTCGATCGCAATAGGCGATCATCGCGGGAACCGCATCGACAATCAGTTTGAGCTGCTGATAGGTATGCGTCGCCTTGGCTTCGGCATTCCGCTGTTTGGTCAGGTCGGTCAGCAGAACGAAAAACCCGACGACGTTTCCGCCATCGTCGAAATCGGGAACATAATCGAGGCGAACGTGGCGGACTTTTCCATCGCCGCACAAACGGGTTTCTTCCAGTGTCAGGTTCTTGCCATCCAGAACTGACTTGTGGCGCGGCGCGGACAGTTCCGGGCGGCCTGGTATCAGGACTTCGGACATAGGATGGCCGATAATCTTTTCGAGTGGTTTGCCGAGCCATTGCGCCGCCGTCGGGTTGGCGTAGCGAAAGATCAACGACCAGTCACAATACACGACAGGGGCCGGCAGGAAATCGGCTGCATGCCGGAAATGGCGTTCATCCAAATCAATCGCCGGCCCGATATCCGGCCGGCATTTCACGATCCTAAAATCTTGGCTCATATGATCCGGCGTAAATTCCGTGCTTCAGGAAGCTGATGCCGGATTAGACATGGATTCGGTTAATATCGGATATAAGGTCGTGATTAATTTGGTATTAAGTGCCGCATGCCGGGGGCGGCTATGGCCGTTGCAGATAGGGCAAAGACCGCAGGAAGGTTCGCCTTCCACGCTTGAACCCGGCGACCGGCTGGGCGATGGCGGCGATCACGTCCGACGGCGTGTCCACATTCCACAACACCAGGTCGGCGGGATTGCCTGGCGCGATGCCGTAGTCGCTGCGGCGCATGATCCGGGCCGGACGGTCGGTGATCATCGCGAAGATTTCCGCCAGGTCTTCCTTCGTGCCGCGCTGGACCGTGTTGGCGTACATGTTGGCGATGCGTACCAGCGAACAGTCTCCGAAGGGCGTGAACGGGTTCAGCACATTGTTGGTCGAAATCGAACAATTCGCGCCGAGCCCGACCAGCGTATTGGCGTCGGCGACGCCGCGCAGCACGTTATGGTCCATATGGCGGCCATTGTTGAACAGGTCTGTCGCCGGCAAGACCGCGACCGCGACGCCGGCCTCGCCCAGTCGCTTGCCCAGCGTGCGCAGCGGTTCCGGCGGCAGTGAGGCGTATTTCGAGCCGTGGCCGATGGCGACCCTCTCGCCCCAGCCCAGCCGGTCCGCATGGTCGCAGACCTTGTAGACGTCGATCTCGCTGGTGTCGTGCCCGCCGTCCAGGTGGATATCGACATGCACGTCGTATTCCTGCGCCAGGGCGAAGATTCGGTCGATCTGTCCCGCCCGGTCGGGGTCGTAGCGTGGCGCGCCGCCAACCACGGGCGCGCCCCGGCGCAGCCCGGCGACGATGTTTTCCTCCGCGCCCGGCGTCGAGGTCCAGCCTTCCTGCAGGAAGACGCAGAGCTCCAGATCGATGGCCCAGCGATAATCGTCCGCCAGTTGCGCGATGGCGTCGAACCCCTTCATGCCCACATTGGGATCGACCTCGACATGGGTGCGCATGTGGGTGACGCCGTTCAGCACGCATTGCTCCAGTGTGCGGCGCGCCCGGTCGTAGATGTCCTCGACCGTAAAGGTATGCTTGATCGCCGCGGTGCGTTGCATATGGTCGCGGGTCTGCCGGTCGGAGGGCGGCGGCGCCCGGTCGACGATCAGCGCCTTGTCCAGGTGGAAATGCGATTCCACCAGTCCGGGCGATGCCAGATGCCCGCCCGCATCCATTTCGTCGCCTTCCGCCGCGAGGCCCGGTTCGACGGCGCGGATCATTCCGCCCTCGATGCCGATATCGACATTCGGCCCGTCCCGCCCGGCAAGGCGGGCATTGCGGATGATCAGGTCCATGGCGGTCAGCCTTCTTCTTCCTCGTCTTCCATGCCGGCGAAGGCGATGGCGATTTCAGTGGGTTGCGGTTCGATGGCCTTGAGTTCGGTCTTTCCTTCGTCGGTCCATTCGGCGATGAAGACAAGGCGCGCACTCTGCTGCCCTTCCGGGGCATCGTCGGTCGGATGGAAAACCAGCAATCCGGCTTCGGCCAGATAGAAGGTATGTTCGCCGAAGTTCTGCCGCAGTTCCACCGCCGCGGGATGGTCTTCGGGGATCGGGTCCGCCTTGACCGCCATCTTGGCGATCATGATCTGCATTTCGGTCAGCTTCATAACGTCTCCTGCGGGGAGAGATTCGGGTGGCGGCCGCACTGCCGTATCTGACCGGCCTGCCCATCTGCAATGCGATGGCAGCGCTATCGGTTCAGTCGTAACGGGTTCGGGAAAACGGTGCAACCGGCGCCGGCCTATCCCGCCGCTTCCATCGCGTTCACGCGCGGCGCAACGTCGCTCATGATCAGCCGCATCGCCTTTTTCGATTCTTCCGCCGGCATGCCGGCGATATTGGTCCAGAGCACGAATTCGGTGATGCCGAGCCGTTTGCGCAAATCGTTCAGCTTCTCGGCGCAGGTTGCGGGGTCGTCGGCGATACAGGCGCCGTGTTCATAAAGCTTGTCGAAATTCAGGTAGCCGCCCGCCGCGGTCCTTCGGCTTTCCGACATCGTCAGTTCGTAGCCCTTTATCGTTTCCGCCTAGCCGGGCACCGATTTTTGATTGCCGGTTACCTTGGCGTAGAACCACTCGACCCGTTCTCGAAAGATACGTTTTGCTTCCTCGGCTGATTCATGCACGAAGAAGGGCAGCAGCAGCATGCGTTCCGCACCCTTGGGATCGTACCCGTTCCGCGCACATTCCTCTTCGTAGGATTCGATCGAATCCTCCAGCCTGTCGATCCAGTCCTCGCGATAGGTGCGGTAGGAAAAGGGCGAGGCGAGTTGCAGCCCGAAACCACGCTGCGCCGCCGTCAGGAAGCTCACCGGCGAGATGCCGGCCTGGTAGACGGGCGGATGCGGCTGCTGTACCGGCTTGGGCAGGACTTCGGTCGGATGCGGAATTTTCCAGAACTCGCCGTCATGGGTGATGGTTTCATTGGTCCAGGCCTTCAGGACTATCTCCAGCGCCTCCTCGTACATTTCCCGGCTTTTCTCCATCGGAATGCCGAGCCCGAAAAATTCATGCGGCTGATAGGCGCGACCGGCGCCGAACAGCAGGCGGCCCTTGGACAGAATATCGACCAGCGCGAAATCCGACGCGGTGCGGAGCGGATGGTTGAACGGCAGCACGACGACGGCCATGCCGATCTTGATCTTCTGCGTCGCCCTGGCGATGGCGGCGGCCAGCACCTGCGTCGAGGTCACCACGCCATAGGTGGAAAACAGGTGTTCGGCGATCCAGATCGTATCGAAGCCGATCTCCTCGGCCAGCTGGAACTGTTCGAAATCCGTCTCGAAGGTTTCCGGCACTTTGCTGAGGTCCGGCATCTGGCTCAGGCTGAAGGCTCCCCATTTCATGACCCTGTATCCTCCCATGTTACAGTAAATGCTGCGACGATGTTAGCGGTGCGCTGCGGAAGATACAAAGCAGTCGCGAAGTCTTTGACAGTTGGACCCCGCCGCCCCATCTATTCGTCATGGCATCGGATGAAAACAGCAGTATCGCCGGCCGGGCGCGGCGTTATGCGCGGGTCGGCGGCGCGGTCGGCGGGCTCGCGGTCAGGTTTGCAGGCTCGAAATATCTCGGCCTCGACCTCGACAAGGGCAAGCATGCGGGCGACCTGAAGGCCGCGCTGGGCGGGCTGAAGGGCCCGCTGATGAAGGTTGCCCAGATCATGTCGACCATCCCCGACGCCCTGCCGCCGGAATATGTCGAGGAATTGCAGCAGTTGCAGACCAACGCGCCGTCGATGGGCTGGCCCTTCGTGCGCCGCCGCATGGCGAGTGAGCTGGGCCCCGACTGGCGGGCAAAGTTCAGCGATTTCGAACGCGAGGCCGCCCATGCCGCCTCGCTGGGGCAGGTGCATCGTGCGACCGGGCCGGACGGGCGTGCGCTGGCCTGCAAGCTGCAATACCCGGACATGGCCTCGGCGGTTGAAGCCGACCTGAAACAGCTGCGGCTCGCCTTCTCGATCTTCGAACGCTACGACAAGGCGATCTCCACAAAGCAGATACATGCCGAACTGTCCGCCCGGCTGCGCGAGGAACTGGATTACGTCCGCGAGGCCGCGCACATGACGCTCTACGGCAACATGCTGGCCGGCGAAGCGGGCGTGCATGTGCCCGAAGCGCTACCCGAACTGTCGACGGCGCGGTTGCTGACCATGACCTGGCTGGATGGCCAGCCGCTGATGGATTTTCGCGCCGGGGAACTGAAAGAACGCAACGCCATCGCACAGAACATGTTCCGCGCCTGGTATGTGCCGTTTTACGGCTATGGCGTCATCCATGGCGACCCGCATCTGGGCAATTACAGCGTCCGGCCGGATTACACCGTCAACCTGCTGGATTTCGGCTGCATCCGCGTCTTCCCGCCCAGCTTCGTGAAGGGGGTGATCGACCTCTATAACGGGCTGTGCAACGACGATCCGGAACTGGCGCTGCATGCCTATGAAACCTGGGGCTTTACCGGGCTGAACCGGGAAACCATTGACGTGCTGAACATCTGGGCGAATTTCGTCTATGCGCCGCTGATGGACGACAGGGTGCAGAAGATCCAGGAATCGGAAAGCGGCATGTATGGCGCGCGCATCGCCCACAAGGTGCATGAGGAGTTGCGCCGTCTAGGCGGCGTCACCCCGCCGCGCGAATTTGTGCTGATGGACCGCGCCGCCATCGGGCTTGGTTCGGTGTTCATGCACCTGCGCGCGGAGGTCAACTGGCACCGCATGTTCCACGACCTGATCGGCGATTTCGACATGGATACGCTGGCGCAGCGGCAGCAGGACGCGTTGACGAAGGCGGGCGTTCCGGAAGCAGCGTAATCACCCGGCAATCAGATAAAGCCCCAGGACGGCCATGTTGTTGACCGCGTGGAACAGGATGCCGGGCCAGAGCGAGCGGCTGTATTCGAACAGCAGTGCCAGCACGATGGAAAGTGACACCATCTCGACGACAAACACGATGCCCGCCGAATAGACGTAGAAATGCGCCGCGGTGAACAGCAGGCTGCTGATCACGGCGGAAATCGCAACGCCGGTCTTTTGCCGCAGCCAGCCATACAGCAGCCCCCGGAAGACGGTTTCCTCGACGAAGGCGGCGACGGGCCCGGCGAGCGCGAGCAGCAGGATGAAGGATATCCCGCCCTGCAGGTACGGACGAATGAGGCTCCCGCCGCCGGACATGGCGGTGTCCCAGTGTCCGGTCGCCCCGTAAAACAGGCCGGACGCGGCGACCCAGCCCAGTGCCAGCAGCACCCCCGCCCATCGCAGGCGCAGGCTGCACGGGCGCAGTCCCATTTCGTCCGGGCGGCGGCCCCGGATCGCCACCACGGCGAGCCAGACAGCGGCGAACACGCCGGCATAGCCGGCAAACCCGAATAGCAGTTCGATCACGATCGACGCGGACTGTCCGGGCCGCATGACAGCGCCCAGCAGAACGACCGCGACCATCAGCGCCGCCAGGAATCCGACGCCGATCCCCAGGGCGACCAGCAGGTCCCGGCCGTCGATTGAAACCAGCGGCGCACCGCCATTTTCGGGTGTGGTTTCGGTCATGACGGTATTCTCGCGCGCGGCATGCGCCCGGGCAATGCACAAACACCGCAGATGCGGTCCAAAGTTTGAGCAATGGATCGATATAAATTATTGCAGTACGATTAAAAAATAATCATTCATACGGGATTCGACCGTATGGCCGACATCGGGTGGGCGGCAACGGGCGTATTGCTGAGCAGGGGGAACAAAATGCCGAATGGGAAAAATTCACGCGTCTTCATGGCGCTGGCCGGATTCCTGGCCGTTCTGTGGCCGGGACTGG
>JAQCHR010000169.1 GCA_027619655.1 Pseudomonadota bacterium | reverse complement strand
GGATAATACGATCATCTGCTTCACCTCCGATCATGGCGACATGCTGGGCAATCACAACATGGTGGCCAAGCGTGTGTTCTACGAGAGCTCGGCCAATATCCCGATGATCCTGTTGGGCACGAAA
Source organism: Pseudomonadota bacterium (assembly GCA_027619655.1). Classification (GTDB taxonomy): domain Bacteria; phylum Pseudomonadota; class Alphaproteobacteria; order UBA8366; genus MarineAlpha4-Bin1. The sequence continues at coordinate 7,513 of JAQCHR010000169.1, read as the reverse complement.
GACAACCCGCCCCGCCCAGGTGGCACGGTCGATGACCGGGTGATCGGGTTACAAGATGTCATGCCGACCCTGCTGGAAATGTGCGATATCCCGGTACCCGATACGGTCGACGGTATCTCCATGGTAGGCGAAACGAAGCGGGATTACCTGTATGGCGAATGCGGCGATGACGATGTCGGTACGCGCATGATCCATGCCGGACGCTACAAACTAATCTATTACCCGGTCGGCAACCGCTTCCACCTGTTCGACCTGCAGGCTGACCCGCGCGAATGCACCGACCTCACCACCGACCCGGCTCATGCGGGCACGCTGAAGGACCTGTCAGACAAGCTGCGCAGCGAGCTGTATGACGGTGACGAGACCTGGGTGACCGATGGCGTCTTCACGGGCAAGCCGGACAAGCCCTATGTCTGGGCGCCGCACCGGACCCTGAACGGCCAGCGCGGCGACACCTGGCCCAACTCGCCGGAAGTCGATATCCCGCAGGTTGAATGGAACGTGGAGCGGTAAGCCTTGAACGGGCCTACTTCACCGCGCCGTCCGCCTTCAGCTTCTCGACCGCGCCGCCGTCCAGCTTCAGCCAGTCGCGCAGCACGTCGTCGGTGTGCTGGCCGAGCATCGGCGAGGATTTCAGGCGGGTCGGCCTGCCGTCCACGCGTACCGGCCAGGTCGGCATCTTGAAGGGCTTGTGCACCGGGTGGATCATGGTCTGCATGATGCCGCGCTGTTCGAACGTCACGTCGTTGTTCAGCTCCATCGTATCGAGCACCGGGCCGATCGGGATACCTTCCTTGCCGATCAGTTCCATCGCCTCGAACTTGGTCTTGGTCTTCGTCCATTTGGCGACGATCTCGTCCACCTCCGGCTCGTGCTCGGCGCGGGCGCGCGGCGAACCGTAGCGTTCATTGCCAATCAGGTCCTCGCGGCCAACCACGCGCAGCAGCCGGTTCCAGTGCTCCTCGTTCGCCGCACTGGTCGAGATATAGACGAAATCGTTCGGCCCGCCCGGGGCGCAGGGGAACAGCCCCTTCGGCGCCGACTGCGACCCGGCGATCTTGCTGCCGGCGCGGCCCGCCGCTTTGCCCGTACGGCCGGTCGTGGCGAAATTGGTACGCATGTAGTGCATGATGGCGTCCTGCATGGCGACCTGCAGGCGATGCCCCTCGCCGGTTTCGCGGCGCCGGTAGAGCGCGCTGGCGATGGTCATTGCCATCACCATGCCGGTGCCCGTGTCGCCGATGGAAATGCCGGGGCGCATCGGCGGACCGTCCGGTTCGCCGGTGACGCTGAAAGTGCCGCCGGCGGCCTGGGCGATCATGTCGAAGGACAGGTTCTTCTCGTACGGGCTGCCCTCGCCGAAGCCCTTAATCTGGGCGTAGATGATGCCGGGGTTGATTTCCTTCACCACGTCGTAGGACAGGCCCAGACGCTCGATCGTGCCGGGGGCGAAGTTTTCCACCATCACATCGGCGCCGCGGATCATGTCCTTGACGAGGTTCAGCCCCGTGTCCGACTTCATGTTCACGGCGATGGACTTCTTGTTGGCGTTGAAGACGTGGAAGTAATAGGGATCGTCATCGGGCAGGCCAGGGCGCAGGCGGCGGCCGGGATCGCCCAGCTTCGGGTTCTCGATCTTCACCACGTCGGCCCCGCACCAGGCGAGCGCCTCGGTGCAGGTGGTGCCGGCCTCGAACTGGGTGAAATCGACGACCTTCACCCCGTCCAGGAAGTTGAACTCGGCGATATTGGCGATTGGATCGGCTGTTGTATCGGGCATGGCTGGGTCCCTCCGGTTGGCTGGCATCGTAAAACGGTTCACTGTTGGCGCAAAGCTTGGCACAACCAATGGGACATTGGGAAGCCCGTGCAGCAATATGGCAGTTCAGCACCTGTTGCTGGAAAGCCGTGCGATCCTGCAGCCGCGCATACCATCGGGTCATGTTAGGCAGATCGAAATGGTCAATCGGCATCCGATACCACCAGAATGCCATGATGCCCGTCGCGATGTCGCCAAAGGAAAACTGATTACCGGCGACAAAATCGCGTCCTGCGAGATGCCGTTCCAGGATCATCCAGGTCGGCAGCATGGCCTTGCGCTTTTCCTCCAACTCGTCGAGATGGCGGTGTTTGGGGTTTTCGACGATGATCCAGGAATGGTTCAGCGGCAGCAGCTTCGGCCGCAGCGTCGTATCCTGCCATACGGTCCATCGATACGCGTCTCCCCGTGCACGGGCATCCTCGGGTTCCAGTATTCCGCGGCCATACGCCGTCGACAGATACAGCAGAATGGCTGTCGATTCCCACAATACCAGGCCGTCATCGTCGATTGTCGGAACAACGCGATTGGGATTGAGCGCCATATACTCCGGCGTTCCCAACCCGCCATATCCGCCCCCTGTCTCGGTGAGATCGATTCCCAGGCCCAGTTCAGCGGCACTCCACAACACCTTCTGGCAGCAGCTTGAACCGCGGTGCCCCCACATTTTGAGTGTCTTGTTTTTTATCGTATCCATGATAGGCGATCCCCTCTGCGCTGGCGGAATAGCGGGGCATCGTGCCCCAATTCATCTTTGCGCGCGCGCGACATTGTCGCAAGTGGATCACCGGGACACCCTGCGCCACCCGTTTCCGGAGATTTTGGCGCAGCTTAGTCGCCGCCGCCTACCGGCATGTCGTAACCTTCGCAACCGGTATAAAGCGCATGATCCCGCGACGTCGGGTAACGGCGGCAGACCGTGGGGCGCACATCGTAGATACCGCAGGTGTACTGGGCCCTGCCTCGCAGCTTGCGCACGAAGGGGCAGCGCGTGGTTTCCCGACCCGTCACGACGGTGCGCGACAGGCTGCCCTGGCGCGCGCCGGGATCGCCCTGCCAGGTGACATATTGCAGGACATGCGGGGCCTGTTCCTCGAAAAGGGTGATATCCGCTTCGACCAGCGGCAGCCATCCCGCCCCTTCCAGACAGCACTTGCCGCATCCATTGCAGGTAAACTGCGCCGCATCGTAAGTCATCGGACCCGCCATTCCGCCCTTGGGAAGACGTCAAAGCCTACGGCGCCTTCCCTGCCAAACCCTTAATCTTGCCGGGGACCGGAAGCAGACCGACCCGGTTACCCGCCGACCGCGCTGCCGGCCTTTAGGGCCCCGACCGCCGCGTCATCCAGCCCCAGCCAGTCGCCCAGCACCTGGTCGGTATGCTCGCCCAGCACCGGCGAGGCCGTGACGCGGCAGACCTTGCCGTCCACCCTTACCGGCCAGGCCGGCATCTTGAACGGGCTATGCTGCGGGTGAACCATGGTCTGCATGATACCGCGCTGTTCGAAGGTCACGTCATTCTGCAGTTCCATCGTGTCCAGCACGGCGCCGGCGGGAATGCCGGCCGCGCCAACTTCCTGCATGGCTTCGAGCTTGGTGCGGGTCCGGGTCCATTTGGCGACAATCTCGTCCACTTCCTTCTCGCGGGCGTGGCGCAGGTCATGCGTTGCATAGCGTTCGTCGCCGATAAGATCCTCGCGCCCCACCACTTTCAGCAGGTTGTCCCAATGCGCGGGATTGGCGCGGCTGGTCATGATGTAAACATAGTCATTGGCGCCGCCGGGCGCACAGGGGTACAGCCCCATTGGCGACAGGTCGATGCCCGGAACCTTGCTACCACCACGTGCCGCCGCCTTGCCGGTCTTGCCCTGGGTCGCGAAGTTGACGCGTATGTATTGCAGCATCGCATCCTGCATCGCCACCTGCAGCCGGTGCCCCTCGCCGGTCTGCTGCTTCTTGTAAAGCGCGCCAAGGATGGTGTTCGACATCAGCATCCCGGTTCCCGTGTCACCGAGCGTGAAGCCCGGCCGCGTCGGCGGGCCGTCGGCTTCGCCGGTCGTGCTGAACGTGCCGCCGCAGGCCTGCGCGATCATGTCGAAGGCGAGGTTCTTTTCGAACGGGCTGCCTTCGCCGAAACCCTTGATCTGGGCATAGATGATACCGGGATTGATCTTCCTGACCTCGTCATAGCCCAGGCCAAGCCGTTCGATCGCGCCTGGGGCGAAGTTTTCCGTCATCACATCAGCTTCGCGGAGCAGGTCCTTGACGATCTGCAGGCCGCTTTCCGATTTCAGGTTGACGGTGATCGACTTCTTGTTGGCGTTGAGCACATGAAAATAATACGGATCATCGTCCGTCAGATCCGGCTTCATCCGGCGGCCGGGATCGCCCCGGTTCGGATTCTCGATCTTGACGACCTCGGCGCCCATCCATGCCAGGACTTCAGTGCAGGACGGCCCGGCCTCGAACTGCGTGAAATCGATCACCTTCACGCCCTCCAGGAAACGGACGTCGGTGACAGGTGCGGCTGTGGCGGCGGTATCGGGCATGATCTGCTCCCCCCGGGGCTGAAGTGTCGGAACGAATTTCGTGTGGCGCCAAGCTTGGCACACCCGACCGGCTCAAGGAAAGGGGGCGCGGGTCTGCCCTGTCAGCTGACGGCGCCGCCCGTCTTCAGCGCCTCGACCGCCGCAGCATTCAGTCCCAGCCAGTCGCTCAGCACCTGATCCGTATGCTCGCCCAGCACGGGCGAAGCCGTAACGCGGCTGACCCGCCCGTCCACCCGCACCGGCCAGGCCGGCATCTTGAACGGGCGGTGCGCCGGGTGGATCATGGTCTGCATGATGCCGCGATGTTCGAAGCTGACATCGTTCTGCAATTCGCCGGTATCGAGCACCGCGCCCGCGGGAATGCCCGCCTCCCCGACCGCAGCCATCGCGTCATATTTTGTCAGCCCCCTGGTCCATTCGGCGATCAGCGCGTCCACCGCCGGCTCATTCTCGACACGGTCGGCGGGCGTCAGGTAGCGCGCATCGCCGATCAGATCCTTCCGCCCGATCAGGGTCAGCAGCTTGTCCCAGTGATCCGGGTTGGCGCGGCTGGTCATGATGTAGACGTAATCGTTCGGTCCACCGGGCGCGCAGGGATAAAGCCCCATCGGCGCGTTGCCGATGCCCGGCACCTTGGCGCCGCCACGCTCGGCGATCTTGCCGGTCTTGCCCTGCGTCGAAAACGGAATGCGCATATAATGCAGCATCGCGTCCTGCATCGCGACCTGCAGCCGGTGCCCCTCGCCGGTCTGCTGTTTCTTGTACAGGGCGCCCAGGATGGTGATCGCCATCACCATGCCGGTGCCGGTATCGCCCAGAGAAATGCCGGGGCGGGTCGGCGGGCCGTCGGGATCGCCGGTCACGCTGAAGGTGCCGCCGCAGGCCTGCGCGATCATGTCGAAGGCCAGATTCTTTTCGAACGGGCTGCCCTCGCCGAACCCCTTGACCTGCGCATAGATGATGCCGGGGTTGATTTCCTTCGCCACGTCATAGGACAGTCCGAGGCGTTCGATCGCGCCCGGCGCGAAATTTTCGATCACGACATCGGCCGCGCGGATCAGGTCCTTTACGACAGCCAGCCCTTCGGGCGATTTCAGGTTAACGGTGATCGACTTCTTGTTGGCGTTGAAGATATGGAAATAATACGGATCGTCATCCGGCAGGCCGGGCTTCAGCCGCCGCCCGGGATCGCCCCGGTTCGGGTTTTCGATCTTGACCACCTCGGCGCCCAGCCAGGCGAGGGATTCCGTACAGGACGGCCCCGCCTCGAACTGCGTGAAATCGACCACCTTGACTCCCTGAAGGAAGGCGATATCCGTGATGGGTGCGGATGCTGTGTCTGACGTGGTATCGGGCATGGCTGGCTCCCCTGGCTGCAGTGACAAATGGGTTGAGAGTACCGCCAAGCTTGCCACGAGCCACAGGTTCAAGGGAAGGGCCGAAGAACGCCGCAGGCAGCGTGACGCCACCAGCGCGTATCAGCGTCCGGTTTTCCCGGAATCAATTTGACCCCGTTGAACACAGCAAGAGCTGAATAATAGTATTGGCTATTATTCCTACAACTTAAAAGTCGTTATTCGGCGCAATAAGTGTCGGAATTCCTTACATATCAAATAATACTAATATTCATCGCAACTAATTATTAAATATATATTTTTAATATTTCGTTACATTTCACCTAGCCCGATACCGTTGCGGTGTCGGGAAATTTTACACTGCCCCAAAGCTAACATTTTTCGCCACTTCATTAATCACATGAAAATATTAGGATATTAAACCGTGGCACAATTGTTGCTGAAGAAACCTCGGGGCAGGACACGTTAACCATCATGCAAACAGAAAATCGGGTTTAATTATATGTCCGTTATCCCAATACCATCGAAACGAGCGCTGTCCGCCCTGCTGCTTTCCTCAACCATTATCGCCGGCGCTTTCTCCGTTACCGGGGCCGCGAATGCGATCCCCCTGCTTGAAGCGCCAGGGCCCGGCAGTGTTTTCGGCACCCTCGCCATGAACCGAAACGATGACGGGTCTTCGAACGAACTGACGCTGCCGTTCGAAATCAACTTCTTTGGCAACACTTTCAACAGCTTTTTCATCAACAACAACGGCAACGTCACCTTCAACAGCCCGGACGGCACCTTCACGCCCGAGCCCTTCCCGGTCGCCGGCGCGCCGCGAATCGCGCCATACTGGGGCGACGTCGATACCGGCTGCCTGACCTGCGGCGAGGTCTATGTCGGCTCGCCCAACGCCGATACCACCATCGTCACCTGGAACAATGTCGGCTTCTTCAGCCAGGATTCGAGCCTGACCAACAATTTCCAGCTGGTGCTGCGCAACCGGGACGATATCGCGGCCGGCGATTTCGATATCGAGTTCCGCTATGACCGGCTGGAATGGACGACCGGCGACGCCAGCGGCGGCACCAACGGATTGGGCGGCATCCCTGCCCAGGCCGGATTCGATGCCGGCATCGGCGATGGCTGCGGGTCCGAAGGCGGCGGCGAGGAACTGCCCAGTCTAGCCGCGGCCACGACAACGGCTCCTGTCACTTTCTTTACCCTGCCGGGCTCGCGGACCGCGGCGGTACTCGACCTGCAGAACACCAGCAACGTATCGCCGGAAACCCCGGGCCTGTGGAGCTTTGCCATCCGCGAAGGCGCGGTTCCCGGTGAAACGCGGGAAAATCCGCTGATTCCGGTCGTTACCGAGGACGGGTTCAATTTCGATTTCAACGTCCAGCTGGGGCAGCAGATCTTCATCGATCCCGTGATCGCCGTCGGCTACGACTATGTCGTCAACAGCGGTCCGAATTTCCAGACTGTGTTGCTGCCAACAATCGCCGGCGATGACGGAATCTACACGTTGTTCGGTTTCGACGGGACGGACTTCACCATTCCCCTTGGCGAACTGCTGGCGGGTGAACTGTTCGACTTCGGCACGGGCGGTGTTGCCGCGTTCCGGGTCGTGGGAATCGACCTGGCCGCCCTGCTGGATCCGCTCAATCCGGTCGCCTTTGTCACGGGGCTAACCTTTGTCGATGAAGGCCAGGTCAACATGACCCAGACCCCGCTGACCTTCAATACGGACGCCGTTCCCGAACCGTCCTCGATGGCGATGCTGTTGCTGCCTGGTGCGATAC
>JAQCHR010000168.1 GCA_027619655.1 Pseudomonadota bacterium | reverse complement strand
GAGCCGAAAGACGGCAAGCCCGGCACGGGCGAGGCGCTGGAAGTTTACGACCTGAAGCCCGGCATGGCCCGCACCTATGATGTCGGTGTGCTGCATTCGCCAAGCCGCGACTTGCCGACGCGCCTGATTCGCATCGAAGGCCGCAACATAGACCACGAGCCGAAACGCGACCGCTATGTCGAGGTCGAAACGGCGGCCTGATCCATTTCATGAGGGAGGATTGTGTGATGGCTCACACGCTGCAATCGTTTGCCGCAAAATGTCATGAACTGCTGAAAGCCGATCCCGGCCCGGCAGGCCGCGACAGGGTCGTGGCGGTGCTGGAAGACGCGTTGAAGGACAAGGCCTTTATCGCCGAAACCGTTGGCCCGGAATTCAGCTCGGGCCGCGAAGTGCTGTACGAGGACAAGGAGCTCGGATTCTGCATCCTCGCCCATGTCCGCAAGGCGACCAACGCCAGCCCGCCGCATGACCATGGCCCGACCTGGGCGATCTACGGGCAGGCCTCGGGCAGCACGGAAATGACCGACTGGCGCAAGCTTAAGGCGCCGGCGGACGGCAAGCCGGGCGAGGTCGAATTCGCGGGCAGCTACAGGGTGAAGCCCGGCATGGCCAAGCTGTACAACGAAGGCATGCTGCATTCGCCCGAATGGAAAGCCGAGGCACGGCTGATTCGCCTTGAAGGCCGCAATGTTGAGACGATCAAGCGCGACCGATACGTCGTCGCCGAAACCGCGGCGTAATCTGTGACCCGGCTGCCGCCCGCGCGGCGGCCGGACACGCCGATGCCGGCAGGCCTGCTGTTTCATTCGACCTGCCGCATCCGGTGGTACGTCCCGCTAGATACGCCGTTATAAGGGTTCGCCGCACTCGGTCCGAATCGGGAAATGACTCATGAGTGACGTAGTCGCGGGGCAGGCGGATCGCGAGGGAATCATCATTCGCGTCGCGACCCGGGCGGATATCCCGGGGGTTGTTCGCATGCTTGCGGACGACCCGCTCGGCGCGCAGCGCGAACAGTATGCCGACCCCCTGCCGAAAGCCTATCTCGATGCATTCGACGCCATGCAGTCGCAGCCGGGGAACGATATCCTGGTCGCCGAACTCGGCGGCGCGGTGGTCGGTTGCCTGCAACTGACGCTCATCCCGGGACTCAGCCGGCTCGGCATGACCCGCGCCCAGATCGAAGGCGTCCGGGTCGACAGTCAGGTCCGCGGCCGGAAAATCGGTGAACTGCTGATGCGCGACGCCATTGCACGGTCCAGGGCGGCTGGCGCGGCGCTGGTGCAACTGACGACCGATATCTCCCGGCCCGATGCCCACCGCTTCTACGAAGGACTCGGTTTCGTACGCAGCCATGCGGGCATGAAGCTGTCGCTTGACTGATTCTGCCGGCAGGCCGCATGCTGGCTTATTGACCGGCGCGAGGCTTGAGGATAGCAGATAGGGCGGGGCAGGCAATTTCGCGGTGGGGAGACCGGTCATGGATGCTAGGTATGATGCTATCGTCATCGGTGCGGGGATCGTCGGCAACTGCGTCGGTTTCGAACTGGCCAAGCGCGGCTTCCGGACCCTGAATATCGACCGCCTGCCGGCGGCGGGCTACGGCTCCACCAGCGGCTCCTGCGCCATCATCCGCTTCCACTATTCGACCCTCGACGGCTGTGCGCTGGCCTATGAAGGCGTGTTCATCTGGCGCAACTGGGCGGCGCATCTTGGCGTGGCGGATGAACGGGGCCTCGCCCGGTTCCGCAATGCCGGCTGCATGGTGCTGCGCACCGAGGCGAATGACTACCTGCATCCGCTCTGCGCCCGGATGGATGCAATCGGTATTCCCTGGGAGGATTGGGACCGGGAACGGATCCTGCAGAAGCTGCCCTTCCATGACCTGCGCCGCTACGCGCCGGCCAAACGCATGGACGATGCGGGGTTCGGCGAACCGACCGGCCCGGCGCTGGAGGGCGCGGTGTATTTTCCCGATGCCGGTTACGTCAACGATCCGCAGCTTGCGGCGCATAACGTGCAGCGCGCGGCGGAAGCCGCAGGCGGCCAATTTCGCTTTAATGCCGAGATTACCGAGATCCGGCAGGAAAACGGCCGCGTCGCCGGCGTGACGCTGGCGGACGGCACGCGCATCGACGCGCCGGTCGTGGTCAATGTCGCCGGGCCGCATTCCGGCAAGGTCAATGCGATGGCCGGCGTACAGGACGGCATGAAGATCCGCACCCGCGCCCTGCGGCAGGAAGTGGCGCATGTGCCGTCACCGCCCGGCTTCGACTTCGAGCATGACGGCTGCATCCTGACCGACAGCGATACCGGCACCTATGCCCGGCCCGAGTCCGGCAACCATCTGCTGATCGGCAGCGAGAACCCGGCCTGCGATCCGCTCGACTGGGTCGACCCGGACAATTTCGACCGCAACTTCAGCGACCAGTATACGGTCCAGCTGTACCGCGCCGCGCAGCGCATGCCGACCCTGCCGGTGACCAGCCCGACGCAGGGGACGGTGGAGCTGTACGATGTCTCCGACGACTGGATCCCGATCTACGACCGCACCGACCTAGACGGCTTCTACGTGGCCATCGGCACCAGCGGCAACCAGTTCAAGAACGCGCCGACCGCAGGCCGGCTGATGGCGTATCTGATCGCCGAATGCGAGAACGGCCATGATCACGATGCCGATCCGCTGCAATTCCATCTGCCCAATATCGGCCGGGATATCGACCTTGGCCATTATTCGCGCCGGCGCGAGATCAACCGGAACAGCAGCTTCTCGGTGCTGGGGTAGCGCGCGATGCGGGACATCCACATGCCTGTATGGCTCGGCAATGCCAGCGTGTCGCGCGGGGTCGTCTTTTCGGCCCTGTTTCTGATCGAGGCCTTCGCGCGGACGATCCTGCTGGCGGTGATACCGCTGCAGGCCCTGCGCCTGCTGGGCGGCGCGCAGGAGGTCAGCATCGTGTATTTCGTCTCCGGGCTGATTGGCGTGCTGGGCAGCCTGATGATTCCCTGGGTCGTGCGCCGGATCCGGCGGCGCATGGTGCTGACCTTCGGCATCCTGTCGATGATGTCCGCGGCGTTCCTGTTCGCCCAGCAGACGCCTCCGGCGCTGGTGGCCGGTATCGCCTTGCAGGCCTTCGCCACGACCAGCATCGCCATCACCATGAACCTCTATGTGATGGACCATATCGCCCGGCGCGAAATGAACCGGTTCGAACCGCTCCGCATGTTCCTGTCGGCCAGCGCCTGGGCGGTCGGGCCCTGGCTCGGCGTCTGGCTGTCGGTCCATGCCAGCATCCATGCGGCGTTCTTCGTCTCTGCCGGCGCATCGCTGGTGATGCTCGCCTTCTTCTGGTACCTGCGGATCACCGACAACCCGGCCGTCGCTTCGCGAAGACCGTTGCGGTCGCCGAACCCGCTGCGCTACCTGCCGCGCTTCTTCTCCCAGCCGCGGCTCAGCCTGTCCTGGTTCCTCGCCTTCGGCCGCTCCGGCTGGTGGCAGATGTTCTTCGTCTATACGCCGATCTACGCGGTTACCAACGGCTTCGACGCGGTGACCGGCGGCGCCATCGTTTCCATCGGCAGCGCCACTTTGTACCTGGTGCCGCTCTGGGGCTGGTTCGGGCGGCGCTATGGACTGCGCCTGTTGCTGATCCTCGGCTATGCCAGCGCCGGCATCCTGACCATGGCGATCGCGTTGACGAGCGGTCTGCCCTGGATCGGCGCCGCCCTGATCATCGGCGCGGCGGTGGGCGCCAGCCTGGTCGATGGCGGCGGCAACGTGCCCTTCCTGCGCGCCGTCCGGCCGTTCGAACGGGCCGAAATGACGACCGTCTTCATGACCTACCGCGACGCCTCCCAGTTCGGCCCGCCGGGCGTCTACAGCTTCCTGCTGCAGGCCTTCGAACTGCCGGCGGTCTTCCTGGCGGGCGGCCTCATGACCCTGTCGATGGCCGCCCTGTCCGGTTACATCCACCGCCGCATGTGACCGCTTACCGCAGGGCGTCCAGCACGTCCTGCGGGGCGGGCCGCACCGTGTAGTCGGCGTCGGAAAACCGGTGCGTGATCCTGCCCTTCGGGTCGATGACAAATATCCCCGGCCGGGCGAGCCCGTACCAGGCGGCGCTTTCGGGCACCGATTTGTCGACCACGTCGAACGCCCTGATCAGCGCCGATTCCGCATCCGACAGCAGGGTGTAGCCGATGCCGCGCGCCTTTGCGAAGCGGGCGGTCACATCCGGGACGTCATAGCTGACCAGCGCGACCTGGTAGCCGATACCCGTGAACTTTCCGATTTCCGCGTTCCAGACGACCGCCTGGGACTTGCAGTAGGGTCACCAGTCCAGCGAGCGGGTGAACAGCAGGATCAGCCCGCGCCTGCCGCCCAGCGACGCGAAATCGCGCGCGGCGCCATGCTGGTCTACCGCGGCGAAGGGCTGTGGGATGGCATCGCCGACCCGGAGCCCCTGATCGAGCGTATCGGCCGCCTGTGACGGCGCGGCCAGGAGGGTCATCATGGCCATGGCGGCCAGCGTCATGCGTAACACGGCGTCGTCTCCCGATATCCTCGTTCAGCGGTCCCGATCATAGCCTGCCGGCGGGCCCGTGCCAGCCGGAGGAGGCATGTCGCCCGGTCAAGATTTTGTCATCGATCCGTTACCGCTGCCGGGACCGCGGCGCCGCCGGGGTTCACGATACGACGTTTTCCTGCCAGACTACCCCCCGGTTTAGAACGACAGCGGACAAGGGGCAGGCCCATGAATTACCGGACTGGCAAAATCCTCTACGCAGCGATGTGGATCGGCGTCGTCGCGGTCGCCTTCCTGTTCCAGGTCATTCCCCTGTTGCTGGTCCTTACCCTGCTGGCCATGGCGCTGGGGCTGACATCCCCCGTGGCGCTCGTCGCCCTGGCGCTGGCCCTGTTCGGCGCGGTTGTCCTGCTTTGCGTCCGCGCCGAGAAAAAACGCGGCGCCCGCCGCCCGATGCCCTTCCGGTCCGATGAACAACGCCTCCCGGTCATGCCGATGCAGCACGACAACGGGATGTGCCTGACGGAAATGCGGCGGCGCTGGCTGTACTGAGCCGCCGCCCCGCCGCCACGGAACCTATTCCGCGAGGAACTCCTTCACCGTCTTCAGGAACAGGTCGAGCTGGTCGTGATGCACCCAGTGCCCGGCATTTTCGAAATTCACGCAGCGCGCGTTCCTGAAATGCGCCAGCCGTCCGTCCGCCGCCGGGTCGCTGGCCCAGCTGTCCAGCCCGCGCACCAACAGGGTCGGGCAGGTGATGTTCGCCCATAGCGCCTCGCCATCCTCCTTTCCGATGCCGAAGGGCTGGTTGGCGCGCACGTAATTGTCGAACTTCCAGCTGTAGGTGCCGTCCTCGTTCTGGCTGACCCCGTGTACGGTCAGGTGCCGGGCCTGCTCGGGCGACAGATGCGGGTTTTCCTCCTGCATGCGCTTAAAGGCGTCCTCGATGCTGTCGTATTTGCGCGGGCTGCGGGCGGACAGCTTGCGCAGCGTATCGACCCACTCGGTAATCCGCAGCTGCGGCGACTTGGCGGCGCGTTCGGCCACGACCTTCGGCGGCCAGCCCAGCCCCTCGATCGCGACCAGCTTGACCACGTTTTCCGGGTACACCCCCGCATAGCGCAGGCTGATCACGCCGCCCAGCGAATGGGCGACGATGGTGACCGGCGTCAACTGTGTCTGGTGCAGCAGCTGGGCGATGTCGTAGACATAGTCGGAGATCATGTAGCTGCCGCCCAGCATCCACTGCGAATCGCCATGGCCGCGCAGGTCCGGCGCGATGATGTGGTAATCCTTGCACAGGTCCTCGGCGACCCAGTCCCAGTTCCGGCAATGATCCCGCCCGCCATGCACCAGCAGCAGCGGCGGCGCATCCGGGTTGCCCCAGTCGACATAGTGCAGCCGCAGGCGTTGCGAGAAATAGGTATGGGAAGCGGGTCCGGGCATGGCTTTTATCCGACAGTGGGGCGGGCCGGCGACGGCGCCGCGTTATGCGAAAAAATTAGCATCACTATACATTCCTTGGCATCGCTGAACATCCGGGGCGGGCAGGCGCGGGAATGGGCAGGGAGAAAACATGCGCATGGGTTGGCATTTATTGGCTTTTGTGGGCGTTGAACAATTTCCGCCGGGCACAAAAACAATCAAAATCATCGGCTTTTATTGGCTTTTATTGGCATTTATCGGCATCGGCATCGGCTTCGGCATCGGGAACAGCGCCGTGATGTTGGCGGCCTGACGCCAGGCCGGGCGAGGGAGCCCTGCCGGAAATTTTTTCCTGCGATATACATCGATATACATCCATTAACATTTTACCCGCCGGCTTCGTGTCTTGCGGCGTATCGGCTGTTGCGGCTGCCAGGCGCCGCCGGACGAATGACCGCTGCGAAAACATTTCGCGGCGAATGCCATGGGTTGCGTTTCATCGACATTTGCCTGGTGAACATCCCGGTTCAGCCGGATGATCCGTTGTCCCGGGACAATCAAAAATTCCAGCCAAATTTAAATAAGAATAATAGCCTATTATGACGGAAAAGTCAAGATTTCCGCCCATGGTACTGGTAGATGCTGACTGGCGCCGCAATTCTCAAACCGAAAATAATTTGGTGTATTTAGTAAACTGGTACCGTAATTTTCATACCCGCGCGCCATCAGTTCGCGGCCCCAGTGATGCGCCGAATCGCTCGCCTCGATCCCCACAAGACACGGCGGCAGGGCCTCGAAAAACGCCAATACGTCCCGCCGCCTGAGGGCGCGGGCCACGACCACCCGCCCTTCGGCGTCGACGGCATGGACGAAAAAGATCAGCTTCGCGAGATCGAGGCCGACGGTGGTGACACAGGACAGATCAATCGATAATTTCTTCATCGGACGGTGCTCCTTCGCTTGAGGTGTTTGACGACACCAAGCTTGGGCATTCATCCCCTCGCGGATCAACAGCCCGTCAGGGCGCCGTCCACAACATCACTGTAATTCCTAACAGGGAATAAGGTGAAATAAGCCTCCTAGGGCGTTGCCGATACTGTTCAGTACGGCAGTCGTAATGCGAGCTTTGTTTACTGCAATCTCTGCTAAGAATACAGCGATTACCGATAAAACAGCTGGATATGCCCAACCCCAATATGAGCTATATATCATGGTCATCACCCAGTCCTGACCGAAAACATACCAAATGACAGCAGTGAGTGTTGAGGCAGACAGTGCGATGGAGAAGGGCAAGAGATGCGCCGCCGCATTAGCGCGAAAGATTGAAAGCAAAAAAGCGGCAAAAAGGGCGATAAAACTGCTGCCCGAAAAGATTTTCAAATCATTGCGCAGTTTACTCATGACCGTATCATATTCGCCCCTGATGAGGCTTTTAATACGATTAATAGCAAGGCCGTGGCGAGTGATGGCCGCTTCGTAGAATTCAGTATGTACAAAGATAGTAATCGCCTGACAGTCGCCGCTCCGGGGTCAGGGTAGTTTAGGCGGCTTTTTTCTGTTTTGTCTCCTTCGTTTTGGTGGCTGGAGTTTTGACCTTCGGCAGGCCTTCAAGGAAAACCGTCATGGGCGTCCTGCCGTTCATGTTGCGGCCCTGGTGCGGTCGCTTTGTATTGTAGGCGAGAAGGTAGGTTTCC
>JAQCHR010000167.1 GCA_027619655.1 Pseudomonadota bacterium | reverse complement strand
GCAACCAGCTTCAGCGCGTCGATATCCAACCCGGAATCGGTTTCGTCCAGGATCGCCAGTTTCGGTTCCAGCACCGCCATCTGCAGCACTTCATTGCGCTTCTTCTCGCCGCCGGAAAAGCCGACATTCAGCGCCCGGCGCAGCATGTCATCACCGATTTTCAGCGCGCCCGCCTTTTCCCGCACATATTTCAGGAACTGAATGGCGTCCAGCGGAGAATCGCCGCGATGCGACCGCACCGCGTTCAGCGCCGCGCGCAGGAAGGTCGTGCCCGCAACGCCGGTAATTTCGACCGGATACTGGAAGGCCAGGAACACGCCGGCGCGGGCACGTTCATCCGCCTCCATCGCCAGCAGGTCGGCCCCGTCATAAATCACTTCGCCCGAGGTGACCTCATACCCGGCGCGGCCCGACAACACATAGGACAGCGTGCTTTTCCCGGAACCGTTCGGCCCCATGATCGCATGCACCGTTCCCGGTTCGATGGTCAGGCTGAGCCCCTTCAGGATCGGCTTGTCGCCGACCGTGGCATGCAGGTCGCGGATTTCGAGCAATGGCATAAATTTTCTCCTTCGCGCCTAACCGACGCTTCCTTCCAGGCTGATTCCGATCAGCTTCTGCGCTTCGACCGCGAATTCCATCGGCAGCGTCCGCATGACTTCCTTGCAGAACCCGTTGACGATCAGCGACACCGCCTCTTCCGTCGTCAGCCCGCGCTGCAGGCAGTAGAACAACTGGTCCTCGCTGATTTTCGCCGTCGTCGCCTCATGTTCCACATGGGCGGTCGGGTTCCCGGTCTCGATATACGGCACCGTATGCGCGCCGCACTGGTCGCCGATCAGCAGGCTGTCGCACTGGGTATAATTGCGCGCGCCATCTGCCCCGGCCATGATCTTGACCAGCCCGCGATAGCTCTGATCCGCATGGCCCGCCGCGATCCCCTTGGAGATGATCGTCGAACGGGTGTTCTTGCCGATATGGATCATCTTGGTGCCGGTGTCGGCCTGCTGGCGGTTCGCCGTGATCGCGACCGAATAGAATTCGCCGACCGAATTATCGCCGATCAGCAGGCAGCTCGGATATTTCCAGGTAATGGCGGAGCCGGTTTCGACCTGCGTCCAGGCAATCTTCGAATTCCGCCCGCGGCAGGCGCCGCGCTTGGTCACGAAATTGTAGATGCCGCCGCGGCCTTCCTCGTCGCCCGGATACCAGTTTTGAACGGTCGAATACTTGATTTCCGCATCGTCCAGCGCCACCAGTTCGACCACCGCCGCATGCAGCTGGTTCTCGTCGCGCTGCGGCGCGGTGCAGCCTTCCAGGTAGCTGACATATGAGCCTTCATCGGCGATGATCAGCGTACGCTCGAACTGACCGGTGTTTTCCGCGTTGATCCGGAAATAGGTCGACAGCTCCATCGGGCAGCGCACGCCCTTGGGGATATAGACGAAGGATCCGTCGGTGAAGACCGCGCTGTTCAGCGCCGCATGCTTGTTATCCGCATAGGGGACGACGGAGCCGAGATATTCCCGCACCAGTTCCGGATGGTTCTGCACCGCTTCGGAGAAGGATCCGAAGATGACGCCGATTTCCTCCAGCTTCTTCTTGTAGGTCGTCGCCACGGACACGCTGTCGAACACCGCATCGACCGCGACCCCGGCCAGCATTTCCTGCTCACGCAGTGGAATGCCCAGCTTTTCATAGGTTTCCAGCAGCTTGGGATCGACCTCGTCCAGGCTCTTGGGCCTGTCCTTGTCCGATTTGGGTGCGGAATAATAGTAGGAATCCTGATAGTCGATCGGCGGGAAGGACACCTTGGCCCATTTGGGCTCCGGCATCGTCAGCCAGTGGCGATACGCCTTCAGCCGCCATTCCAGCAGCCATTCCGGCTCGTTCTTCTGGGCCGAAATATAACGGACCGTATCCTCGCTCAACCCCTTGGGCGCGCGCTCCATCTCGATATCGGTGACAAAGCCGTACTTGTACCCGTCATCGGATACGGCGCGGACCTGTTCCAGCGTATCGGTATTTGCAACCATGTCTAAACCTGCCCTGGCGCCTGAATGTGTGCTTCCACCGGCGGCTCGACAAAGTCGTAGCCACCGTGAACGAGATCGGACAGCGATACCGCTTCAAGCGCCTGACGGATCGCCCCGTTTACTTTTTCCCAGCCGCCCCGGATCGGACACAACCTGGCGACATTGCACTGCTCGTCCGACCCCTCGACGCAGGCGGTCAGCGCGACCGGTCCTTCCAGCGCTTCCAGAATGGCGGCAACCGAGATCGCTTCGGGCCGGCGCGACAGCGTATACCCGCCATGCACGCCGCGATGCGAGGTCACAAGGTCGCTATGCGCCAGTGACTTCAGTATCTTGGATACGGTGGGCGCGGGAAGGCCCGTGGCCTCCGCCAGTCCGGGCGCGGTCAACAGTTCATCCCGATGGTAGGCCATCTGGGATAATATGACGACGCCATAGTCGATCATTCGGCCGAGTTTCAGCACGTCGATTCCAATCCGTACTCAAATGGTGCGGATTGGAAAATGTTTCATTCGACCCGTGATTTCAAGTCCAAACTGGATATAAATCGGCGCGACGGGGAAATTTTCCGCGCCGGCGGCGTCAGGCCGCCGCATTCAGCCCCATCTGCCAGAATCCGATCTCCAGGCGGGCCGCTTCCTCGAAGGTCTGCGCCAGACGGTCGAACCGGCCGGGGCCCCCCCGGCGGGCCATCAGGTCGTCGAGATGCGCCGCATGCGCCCAGGCCACCTCCTGATAATCATCTGCCGAATAGGTATCGATCCATTCCTGGTAGGGATTATCCGGCGCGGCGGGACCGCCGCCACCCTTCAGCCAGCTTCCTACTTCCGCATAGCCAACGATGCAGGGCGCCAGCGCCACCACGAGATCGAGCGAGTCGCCGGCCAGGCCGCGCTCCAGTACGTAGCGGGTATAGGCCATGTTCGCCGGGTCTTCCGGCATCGCGGCCATCGTCGCCTCGTCGACGCCCCAGCCTGCGCAATAGCCCACATGCAGCGCCATCTCGTTGACCGAGATGTGATGCAGCGCCCCCGCCGCCCGGCGCAGATCGGCCAGGTTGTCGGCCTTGAAGGCTGCCAGCCCGTAGGCCCGGGAAAAATGGATCAGGAACAGGTAATCCTGCTGCAGGTAATACCGGAAGGCCGGCTGCGGCAGGTCGCCCGCCCCCATGCCACGCACGAAGGCATGCTGGATATACGCGTCCCACTGGGGCCGGCAGGTCGCCTTCAGGCGCTCGAAAAGTTCGTAGCTTGCCATAGCGTTACGCCAGCAGGATGTTGCGGGTGGCCGATGGCAGGCGGACCACAAGCCCGTCCAGGTCTTCCGTGATCTCCACCTGACAGCCGAGCCGCGAGGTGCGGGTCAACCCGAACGCCAGGTCGAGCATGTCTTCCTCGTCGATGCCGGGCGCTGGCAGGCGGTCATACCAGGCCGGATCGACGATCACATGGCAGGTCGAGCAGGCCATCGCGCCTTCGCAGGCCCCTTCGATATCGACATTATTGGCATGCGCGATATCCAGGATCGACTTGCCCACCGGGGCATCGACTTCCCGGGCATCCCCTTTCGGGTCGATGAATGTCATTTTCGGCATGGCGTTACGCCGCCTCCGGTTTTTGGCGGGCCGTGCGGCCGCGCAGGGTAAGCAGGGTTTCGATCAGCCTGTCGCTGTCCGTGTCGCAGTTTCCCGGGCCGAAGCTGATGCGGATCGCGCATTGCGCCACTTCCGCCGCCGCGCCCATCGCCTGCAGCACATGGCTGGTGGTGACCTTACCCGAGGAGCAGGCCGATCCGGCACTCACGGCGATACCGGCGAGATCCAGCGCCATGATCTGTGTTTCCGCCCGCATCCCGGGGATGGCGATGCAACTGGTATTGGCCAGCCGCGGCGCATCGGCGCCAAAAATAACGGCATCGGGAAAGGCCTGAAGCAGCCGGGATTCCATGCGGTCGCGCATCCGCGCCATCGCCGCATTGCCGCCAGCCTGTTCGCGCACCAGCCTGGCGGCGACGCCGAAGCCGACAATGCCGGCCACGTTTTCTGTGCCCGCGCGCCGGCCCCGTTCCTGGCCACCGCCCCGGATTATCGGGCTGACCGGCATGTTCCGGCCCAGCACCAGCGCCCCGACACCCTGCGGACCGCCGATCTTGTGCGCCGACAAGGACGCCATCGCCACCGCGTGGCGGTCCAGCGGCAACCGTCCCGCCGCCTGCACCATGTCGCTGTGCAACAGGCCGCCCGCCTGTTCGACGATCCCGGCAATCACGTCCAGCGGCTGGACAACGCCGGTTTCATTGTTCGCCAGCATGACCGAAACCAGCGCCGGTTCGGAATCCGCTGCCAGCATCCCGGCAAGTCCTTCAGTATCCACGACACCCGCCGCCGTGACCGGCGCGATTTCAGCGCCGTCGGTCGCCTGCAGAACGGACAGGTGCTCGATAGCCGAGACGATGACCCGCCGGCGGCCACTGCCGCGCAGCGCCAGATTATTCGCTTCGGTCCCGCCCGCCGTGAACACGACATTCTGCGGCGGCGCGCCCAGCAGCGCCGCGACCTCCGCCCGGGCCGTTTCAACCAGCTGCCGCTGGCGACGGCCGAAACCATGTATGGAAGATGCGTTTCCGGCCTGGCGCAACGCCGCCATCATGGCCTCCGCCACGGCCTCCCGGACCGGCGCCGTCGCATTATGGTCGAGGTAGATTTCGTTGTTCATGAAAAGCCCGGCGCCTCTTGTCCCCTACCGCCGCTTACGGCTCGAATATTCAAGATCGGACAAAGTCGGTGGGAAAAGGCCTGCAGCGCGACAGGCCGATTACTTTTCGCCCATGGGCGAAACGCGCTCGTCACGCGAGTCGTAATCCAGCGTGCCGGTCCCCTGAACCGCGCCGAGCTGTTTTTCCAGCTCGTCGATGCGGACCTTCAGGGTCGTCACCTGATCCATCAGCCCGTCCATCGCGCGGACGATCGGGTCCGGGATATCGCCCAGCGGCGTGCCATAGGGTGCGAAGGCGTCTTCCTCCGTCGCCGCCGGCCGCACCAGCGCCCGGCCCGGAATGCCGACGACCGTCGCACCGGCCGGCACGTTCTTGGTGACGACGGCGTTGGCGCCGACACGCGCGCCCTTGCCCACCTTGATCGGCCCCAGGACATTCGCCCCGGATCCTACGATGACGCAGTCCTCCAGGGTCGGATGGCGTTTCTGATTGCGCTGGCTGTCGGAATCAACCGACGGCGCCACGCCGCCAAGCGTCACGTCGTGATACAGCGTCACATCATCGCCGATCTCGGCCGTCTCCCCGATAACGACGCCCATGCCATGATCGATGAACAGCCGCTTGCCAATTCGGGCGCCGGGGTGGATTTCGATACCGGTCAGGAAGCGGCCGATATGCGAGACCATCCGCGCCAGAATCCGCCACTCATGCCGCCACAGCCGGCTGGACAGGCGATGCAGCGTAATCGCGTGGAACCCCGGATAGCAGGTCACGACCTCCAGCGTCGACCTTGCGGCCGGATCGCGGGCCATGATCCCCCGGATTTCCTCACGAATCGTTTTGAACATCGGCTTCCATGCTTATGCTAAGAAGAGCAGCTTTCGATACCCGGCCCCTGTTGAAACTCAAGATATATGTTGCCATGTAATACAGTCAAGAACCGTAAATTGACTTTCCCGTTTTCGAACAAAGACTTGCCTCACAAATACTTGATTTAATCGGTAAACAGGCTTAACAGCCCCCCCTCCGCGCCCCGGCCCCAGTTGGAGAACACATGCCCGAAATCACCATAAACGGACCCGAAGGTCGCATTGAAGCCCGTTATCTGGCCGCGAAGGTTCCGAATGCGCCAATAGCGCTGTTCCTGCATCCGCACCCGCTGCACGGCGGCACGATGAACAACAAGGTCGTCTATTCGCTTTACCAGACGTTCCTGGCGCGGGGGTTTTCATGCCTCCGTTTCAATTTCCGGGGGGTCGGCCGGTCGCAGGGCACGTTCTCGCGCGGCGAGGGCGAAATGTCCGATGCCGCGGCGGCGCTCGACTGGCTGCAGGCGAACAACCAGGATTCACCGCAATGCTGGATCGCCGGCTTTTCCTTCGGTGCCTGGATCGGCATGCAGTTGCTGATGCGCCGGCCCGAAATTACCGGCTTCATCTCGGTCGCGCCGCCGGCAAACATGTATGATTTTTCCTTCCTGGCGCCGTGCCCCGCCTCCGGCCTGATCGTCCAGGGCGACAAGGATGAAATCGTTCCCGCCGATTCCGTCCAGAAGCTGATCGACAAGCTGCGCCAGCAGAAGGGCGTGACCATCAGCCACGAGATCGTGCCGGGCGCGAACCATTTTTTCAACGGCCGCATGGACGAACTGATCGGCCATGTGGGCAGTTATATGGATACAGCGATGGTGGAAAACAGCCCGGCCAACTGAGACGCGGCAGGATAGCCGCCGCGCGGTTATCCTGATCCTCCCCTACGGCAAGGCGCGGTCAAGGCGCCCGCCGGTCAGCGGCTTCGATACGCCCGTCGTTGCCGGAAAGGTCAGCGCCATCCCGCGGAGCGACCGGACAGCCAGATATGCGAAGGCCTGCGCCTCGAGCGCGTCGCCATCCCATGCCGCGGCCTCGACCGGTGCGACCGGCTGTTTCAGCGTCGCGGCCAGCACGCCCATCATGTACGGATTGTGGCGGCCGCCGCCGCAGACCAGCCAGCGCCTGGCGGGTGCGGGAAAATGCGCCGCAGCCCGCGCGACCGCCTGCGCCGTAAACGCCGCCAGCGTGGCCGCGCCATCCGCCGGCGAGAGCGCCGCAACCGGCGACGGCCTGAAGGCATTGCGGTCCAGCGATTTCGGTGGCCGGCGGCCAAAATAAGGATTGTCCAGCAGGGCCGCCAGCGCCGTGGCGTTGATCGCGCCCGATGCCGCCAGCCGGCCGTCCGCATCCAGCGGCTCGCCGGTATGCTGCAGGCACCAGTCATCGACCATCGCGTTGCCCGGCCCGGTATCGAAGGCGATCAGTTCGCCGGCCGGGCCGATCCACGTCACATTGGCGACGCCGCCGATATTGAGAATGGCGACCGGCCGCGCCTCATCGGCCGCCAGCGCCGCATGATAAACCGGCACCAGCGGCGCCCCCTCCCCGCCGGCCGCAACATCAGCGGCGCGAAAATCCGACACGACGTCGATCTCACTGGCCACCGCCAGCAGGGCGCCGTCGCCGATCTGCCAGGTTATCCCCGCTTCGGGGCGGTGCAGGATCGTCTGTCCGTGAAAGCCGATGACGCGCACGTCCTCGGGCGCGATTTCCGCCTGTTTCAGCAAGGTATCGACCGCGCCGGCATGGGCCAGGGTCATTGCCCGTTCGACCGTATCGACCCCCGGCAGCATCTCGGCCAGCGCCACCGTTCGCCGCAGCGCGGCGCGCAGATCCGGATCATAGGCGACACTCAGCCTGCCGCGCGGTTCGACAACTTTGTCGCCATCCGTCCAGAGCAGGGCGGCGTCGATACCGTCCATCGAGGTGCCGCTCATCAATCCGAGCGCAAGTTTCAGGTCTTTCAAACCCTTCTCCGACGTCCCGCGTGCCGCAGCGTCATGACGAACATATACCCTCACTCGGCCGGTTTGTGTTAAG
>JAQCHR010000166.1 GCA_027619655.1 Pseudomonadota bacterium | reverse complement strand
GTGTGCCGGCTCAGGCCGGTAGCCTTGCCAATCTGTCGGTCGGGTCGGTGCGGGGTTCCGCACAGATCCTGTCCGGATCCCTCGATATCCTGAAGGCGAGCGGCACGTTCGTGATCGAAACGATCGAAACCGGCGCTGAAGGGAGCGTCATCCTGCTGAGGGGCAGTGCGGAGGCCGGATCGGTTGCCCTGCGGACGCTGGGCGACCTGTCCCATCTCGGTATCGCCGCCGCCGGAACGGTTGTCGAGGTGACGGCGGGCAGTGTCGGCCAGATTCTGCATGCCGGGAATACGGTGATTGCGCTGGTACTCGACCCGGCAGCCGAAGGGCGATTCCACAGCCGGCAGATCGGAGAATGACCATGCAGCACTCGTGGATACTGAAGGCGGGTATCATCGCGTTGACCATCATGATCCAGGCCGGCCCGGCTGCGGCACGCGGCGGAAATTGCGAGGAACTTCCCCTGGCGGCGGACGCGCTGGTCGCGGCGATGGATGCGTCGCAAACCCTCTTCGATACGCTCCAGACCCTCGATGCGGAGCTTGCGATCATCGGCCGCGTAGGGTCGGACCTCAGCGGTCGGGGCCTGAAATACAGTCATGCGGCGTTCGTGTGGCGCGATCATCCAAAAGGCCGCTGGAGTGTTGTCCACCTGCTGAACCTCTGCGGTGACGATACCGGCGGGCTGTTCGAGCAGGGATTGCTGAACTTCTTTCTGGATGATCCCTTCCGGCTGGACGTCAAGCTGCTGGTGCCGACGCCGGACCTGCAGAAAGGCATCGTGCGCGAAATCCGCTCGGCGCGCGCGTTACGCCTGTTTCAGCCGGAATACAGTCTTCTGGCGAATCCCTGGGCTGCGCGATACCAGAACTCGAACCAGTGGCTGATGGAGGTAACCGCGATGGCGCAGGCCGGCGCAGTGCATGCGGTCCCGCCGACGCGCAAGGCGGCGCAGGACTGGCTGCGACAACAGAATTTCCAGGGGACGGCAATATTTGTAAGCCCGCTGGAACAGCTGTTCGGTGGCCTGTTTCAGGCAAATCTGCGGTTCGATGATCATCCGCAACGCGCCAGAATGCGGGGTGCCTATGAAGTTGTCACCGTGCGAGCGGTTGAAGATTATCTGGCACGTACCGGGAGCCTGTCGCTTTCACAGGAATTGATAAGCCCTGTTTTGCCGCCCCCGGCCCTGGCGCGGCGCTGACGGCAGTCTTCAGTCGCCGGGCGCATCCGTCGGGCCGGCATAGTCGTGGCAGCCCTGGGTGATCGCAAAGCAGGCCAGCCGCACGGTTTTCGGGATGGTGACGGAATCGCCATCCCGTTCGCCCTTTTCATAATATTGCAGGATCCGCCGTTTGAGCCCCAGAACATGCGCCGCCTCTTTCTGCGACAGATTCATAGCCTTGCGCCAGCGCTTGAAATCGCGCGCCGACATCACGGACGCCTTCGAATCATGGGTCTGCTTGCCGCTCATACGCGTTCGTCCCGCCCGCAATGCCGGGCCCTGTTAATCGTCTGGTTAAATTTCCAGCCTTAAATAAACGCACATTGTGCGCATTTCAAGCTTGTAATGCGCACGGAGTGCGTCTATATCTGTTTCATAAGCGCACAGAGTGCGTCAAGGCAGGGGCTGGGGCAAACGCTCAGAACCGAAAGGAGGATCGCGATGGATGCTCTTGGAGATTATCTCGGTGTATTGTGGAAACAATCGATGCACCGCATGACCGAAACCGCAAGCCGGCCCGATGACCGGGATCGGGCTGCCTATGAGCGGCAGATGGCCCGGCGGCCGGGTCTCGAATATTCCGCAATTACGAACCGGTGGGAAAACCGACACCGGCAGGTTGCGCCATATCTGGCCGCACGCGATGGGGTGACCCTGCCGCGTCCGACAGGCAAGGCGGCATGACGCCGCTGCCCTATGTGCTGGTCGTCCTGTTCGCGCTGGGCGATGGTTCCATCATGACGATGCAAACAATGCAGTCGTTTACGTCGCCGCTGAACTGCAGCATGCGGGCCTTTATCGAAACCGAAGCTGCCGGGGCGCGAAGCCAGGCCACCTATGTCTGCATGGCGCGGGAAAAGGCCGCCGTGTTTCTGGACGGCCAGGGCCGCGACCCCCTCGCGGCTAAACCCGCGGCGCCGCCGCCGGGCATGCGGCAGGGAAGGCTGGAATAGCGTTCCGGTCCGACCGGGCGGATAGACCGACGGACAAAAACTGCGCAGAACGAAAAACGACCGCCAGGGCAAATCGCCGTGGCGGTCGTTTCGTTTGCAATGCCGGCAGGCGGGATGAACCCGGCCTGCCGTCAGCGGTATCTTATTTTGCTGCTGTGAGGCCCACGACCTTGCCGGCCGTCGCATTCCAGTTCTTGACGCATTCCTCGGAACAACGCGCCGCCCATTTCTTCAGAACGTGGTCCTTCAGCACCTTCTGGCGAAGCGCCGCATCCGCGGGGCTCGGGTCTGTGATGACGACAGACCCACCGGGGCCACGCGAGCAATCGCCCTTGCCGCTCAAGCAACGCAATGCTTCGTCGTCTTCCGCTTCCATCGCGGCCCACATTTCCTTTTCCAGCCGCGCCGACTGGTCGGTAAAGAATTTCTTGGTATCCGCATTGAGCGAATTCCACTTTTTCAGGTTCATCGCCATCATTGCCATGCCCATCCCGACGCGGACCTTCATCGCGTAGGTAATGACTTCGTGCCATTTGGCATTATAGGCCGCCATCGAACCGGTGATGCCGCAATCGGCGACGCCCTTCTGCAGGGCGGGCACGACTTCCGCGAAGGAGATCGTCACGCTGGTGCCGCCAAGGCCCTCGACGAAATCGCCCAAGGTGGTTGCGTAGACGCGCACCTTCTTGCCGGCGATGTCTTCCAGCTTGGTGACCGGCTTGCTGCAGAAGATCATCTGGCTCGGGAACGGGTAGCTGAACAGGTATTTCAGCCCGTACTTCTTTTCGACAACGTCAGCCACGTGCGGCTCGTAGGCCTTCAGGACCCTGTAGGCTTCGTCGAAGCTGTTGGCGACGGACGAAAGGTCGGCGCCTTCGATTTCCGGCGCTTCCGATGCGACGTAGCCGTATGAGGCGAAGGCGATGTCGAACACACCGATCTTCGTCAGGCGGAGGGTTTCAAAACCCTTGAGACCGAGTTCGGTGATCGGATTGAGCTTGCCGGTGATCTTGCCGCCGGACAGTTTCGATACCTGCTCGTCCCAGAACGGCTTTTCGAACATGTAGCCCGGCGGCAGGTTGTGCCACGTGCCGACAACCTTGAAGTCCATTTTCTGGATTTCCGCCGAGGCCATTGGCGCCACCAGCCCGGTGCTGATGCCGACAGCCGCGACCGCCAGCAATTTCTTAACCGATACCATACGTCTCTACCTCCCTAAAGGATTGATATTGATAGCATTTTTATCACTGTACTATATTCTGGAGAGTCATGAAAGCGCCTTCTATCAAGGGCTTAGCGTACCGAGTCCTCGACGATAACCTCCAGTAGCGTGGGTTTCCGGCTTTCAATCGATGCGGCAAGCGCGGGACCGAAATCCGCCGGGTCAGTGATACATTGCGCGGTCATGCCGAGAGACCGCGCCAGCCCGACGAAGTCGATGGGCGGGTCGGTCATGTCCATGCCCACGAAATTGTCATTGTCATGCATCGACAGCAGCCGCTGCTTCAGGATCCGGTAGCCCCGGTTGTTAGCGATGACATAGGTGATCGGCAGGTTCAGATGCGCCGCCGTCCAGAGCGACTGCACCGAATACATCAAACTGCCGTCGCCGATAATCGACACGACGGGTCGCGCCGGCTGTGCCAACTGGATACCGACTGTTGCGGGCGCAGCCCAGCCGATGCCGCCGCTGACCATGCCGAAGAAATCATGGCGGTCCCGATAGGGAAGGAAATCCATCAACCGGGCGGAACTGGTGATGCCTTCGTCGACGACTACCGTGCCGGCCGGGATCGTGTCGGTGATCGTCATCATCAGCCAGTCGGGGTTGATCGGCACACTCTCCGCCTTGGCTTTGGCCTTTTTCACTGCAATGGCGCGCTTGGCGGTCCAGTTGCTGTCGGCCAGCGCCTTGATGCGGGATTCCGCCACGGCTTTGTGTGCAGCGCCGCCCAGTTTCGACACCAGTGGCGTCAGGACCTTAAGCGTTTCCTTGACATCGGCGCGCAGGGCGATTTCCGCCGGATAGACCTTGCCCATTTCCCAGTCGTTCAGCCCGATCTGCACGATTGGCATATCCGGCGGCATCGCGTCGGTTTCCTGCCAGACCGACATGCGCAGCACGTCGGCGCCGACAAAGACCAGCAGATCGTATGGCTCCAGGATCTTGCGGACCTGCGCCTGGTTGCGCAGCACCGAGCCCATGAAGGTGCGGTGTTCGGACGGGAAATGCGAGCCATAGGCAATCGATTGCTGCCAGGCCGGCGCGCCCAGCGCATCGGCGAATTCGGCGATTTCATCGAAGGCGTCGCCGGTGACGATTTCCTCGCCGGCGATGATTGCCGGGTTTTTGGCTGCGAGGATACGCTTCGCGAACCCTTCCAGGGCATCGTCGGAAGGTCGTGTGCGCGTATCCACCCGGGTCGACTTGCCGAGGTCGATGCCGGCTTCCGCGTTCAGGATATCGCCGGGCAGGGCGATGAAGACCGGGCCCGTCGGCGCGGTGGTGGCGATCTTCGCGGCCCGGCGCATGATCTGCGGCAGGTCTTCCAGCCGTGTCACCTCGGTCGCCCACTTGACCATTGGCGTCGCGATCGGTACCAGCGGATCATAGAGCAGCGGTTCTTCCAGCCCGTGGCCCTGTTCCTGCTGCCCGGCGGTGATGATCATCGGCGTATTGGAGCGCTTGGACGTATAGATCGACCCCATCGCGTTGCCGAGTCCCGGCGCCACATGAACATTGACGGCGACCAGCTCGCCCGAGGCGCGCGAATACCCGTCCGCCATCGCCACGACCAGCGCTTCCTGCAGCGCCAGCACGAAGTCGAGATCCGAATGTTCCTTCAGCGCATGCATGATCGGCAGTTCGGTCGTGCCGGGGTTGCCGAACAGCTTTGTGATGCCCTCGTCTTTCAGGATGGCGAGGAAGGCTGAGCGCCCGGCGATGCGGTTCGGTGAATCGGTCATGACAGCCTGTCGGTTGGGAATGGGAGACGTCGCGGGCATAATCATTATCGTCTTGCACCGCCGCTGTCGACTCACGAGCGGTTCGGGCGCAGTCTTCATTCGGGAACAATGCTACCGGGAGGGAAAAGACGATGGCGAAAGGCCTGTTATTCGTGTTGATGGAACCGCAGCCGCTGAATGAGGAGGAGTTCAACGACTGGTACGATCTCGAACACCTCCCCGAACGCGAAGCCGTGCCCGGGTTCGAGGTCTTGCAACGCTATGTCTGCACCGGGGGCTTCCCGCGGTATATGGCGTTGTATGACCTGGAATCGACGGATGTGCTGCACTGCCCCGAATACGAGGCGATCGGCTATGAAAATTCCAGCATCTGGACCAAACGGGTTACCCGGTCGGTGCGGGGCCATTACCGCATGACCGGTCCGCAGCTCTGGCCCGGCGACCGCATAACCGAACGGGTGGAGGGCCACGCCAGGCGGCTGACCGCTATCATCTGCCGGGGGATGGACGAAGCCAGCCTGGTCGAGCGGGCATCGTGGCAGGACGCGCCGGAAGGGCAGGTCCGCCTTTATCGCAATGAAGCCAATCCCGGCGACCACCTGTTCCTGGTGGAGCATGCCGCCGCCACCGGCGGTACGGCGTCGGGGCTGGTGACGGCGCTGGAGGAGATGTCGCCCGGCGGCGTCGTGACGGTAAACCAGTACGTTCCTTACTGGCGGCGCGGTTTATAGCGCCGTGACGACGCGCCGCCATAATTCGGAAATCGCCTTTATGACGCCTTGATTCCGCCACACGAAGCGTCTAAGTCGCTGCTGTGATGCTGCAGCGCAACGTGAGCAAGTTCCTGAAAACGGGCCGTCGGATCCATATTGCGGCCGCGGCGGCGCTGCTCTGCGTCATTGCCCTGTCCGGCTACATGGCGTTCGACCGGGGCCTGCGCGCGCCGGAGGAAAGTGCGGCGTTGCATCGGGTACGGGACGTCTCACTCGATGACATCCGCAAGACCAGGCTCGTCGCGCCGGCCTTTGTCGATCGGTTCGATGTCGATCTGTCGGCGATCCCGGCGGATGCGCGCAAGCAGGCGTTCTTCAAGGTCGCCATGCCGCTTGTCGCGCGGGAGAACGACCGCATCCGCGCCGAACGCAGGGTCGTCCTGGAAAAGCCCGATGACATTCCAACCGACCTGTATGAACGTTACGGCGTCGAACCCGGCGATGTTGCGACGTTGAAGCGGCGGGTCGATATCGTGCCGGCCTCGCTGGTCCTGGCGCAGGCGGCGGTGGAAAGCGGCTGGGGCACCTCGCGCTTCGCCCGGCACGGCAACAACCTGTTCGGCATGCGGACCTATGATCCTGATGCGCCCGGCATCGTGCCGGAAAAGGCGAGCGGGTTCAAGGTGATGCAGTTCGATTCCCTGGGGCACGGCGTCGCGGCCTACATGCATAACCTCAACACGCATGACGCCTATTCGAAGCTACGGCACGTACGGGCCGCGATCCGCGAGTCGGGAAAATCCGCTACGGGGATGTCACTGACCGAGTTGCTGACCGGCTATTCGGAAATTCCGGAACGATACGGGCGTATGCTGCGCACGGTCATTCGGGCTGAAAAGCTTTCCCATTTCGACGAAATCCGGCTCTCCAGCAACTGACGATCCATCATCCTTCGTCCAAGAAAAGGAATTCCATGCGCATCGAATCCATCGCCATCGGCACCAACCCGCCGGAGGACGTGAATGTGCTGATCGAAGTGCCCGTTGGCGGGCAGCCGATCAAATACGAGCTGGACAAGGATGCCGGCGTGCTGGTGGTCGACCGGTTCCTCTATACGCCGATGACCTATCCCGGCAATTACGGTTTCGTGCCGCACACCCTGTCGGAGGACGGGGATCCCATCGATGTGCTGGTCTGCAACACCCGCCAGTTGATCCCCGGCTGCGTCATCAATGTGCGGCCCATCGGCGTGATGATCATGGAGGATGAATCCGGCCAGGATGAAAAGATCATCGCGGTGCCGTCATCGCACCTGACCAAGCGGTACGAAGGGATCAACAATTTTTCCGACCTGCCGGACATCATCCTGCAGCAGATCCAGCACTTCTTCGAGCACTACAAGGATCTGGAGCCGGGCAAATGGGTCAAGATCGGCGACTGGATGAACGCCGGCACGGCAAAGCAGATGATCGTGGAAGCGATCGCGCGGGCAAAGCCGATCTGACCGGAACCGCAAGAAGATAGATCAGATTCACGTGTCTACTGGATTGCCAGAGGCGGTTCCAATCGAACGCGATCTGGTCTAATAGCCTTCGCGTTCCATACGTTTGCGCATCAGCTTGCGGTGCCGCCGAACGGCCTCCTCCTGGTCGCGCGCGCGGCGCTCGGACGGCTTTTCATAGTTTTCCCGCAGCCGCATTTCCCGGAAAATGCCTTCCTTCTGCATTTTCTTCTTCAGGACGCGAAGCGCCTGATCCACATCGTTGTTACGTACGATGACTTCAACCATATAACACTCTCCCGAAGCCGGCGGGAC
>JAQCHR010000165.1 GCA_027619655.1 Pseudomonadota bacterium | reverse complement strand
CTTCGTCACACCCTAAATCCCGGTAGTGTCCATCTAAACAAGCGGACACTAAACATCACTAACGATCCATGGCAGAGCGGTCAGGCCGGACGGTTACATTCCAACAGACCACGATCCGGTCTAATCCCACGAAAAGCCCGGCGTCCGCGTGTAGTAATGCAGCGCCTCGTCCTGCACCACGAGGCTGACCATGCGCTTGGTGCCGCGGTTGTGGTGCGAATGCAGTTCGGTCGCCGGCGTGATCTGCGCCGCGCCGGTCGACCAGGGAATCTGCTGGTCCTCGATCATCGAATGGATGCCCTCGCCTTCGATCGCCAGGGTGACCGCGACGCCGTTATGCCGGTGCGGCCGCTGGTCGCCGCCTGCCTGCAGCGTGTTGATCGCCACATTGATCGACGGCAGCATGTTGGTGCATTCGCCCAGCGCCGGGCTGGAAAACAGGATCGCGCGGCCGGCTTCCGCATTGATCTGCTCGCGGGCGAAGACCGGCTCGAACCGCCGGGCAATTTCCGCCGCCGGGTAATGCACCGCCTCGACGACCGCCTGCACCGGCGGCTCCAGCCGTTCGAAGGCGAGCAGCGGTTCGTTGGTGGTGACGAACAGCACCGCATCCGCGCCCGCCGCCGCATGCACGGTATCGCCGCCACCGCCGGGGAAGCAGAACACATCGCCCGTACCCCAGGCGATGCAATCGTCGCCATGGGTGCTTTCGCCCGCGCCGGTCATCACGTAATAGACCGCGCCGCTGGCCCGGTATGCGGTGGCAATATTATCGCCCGCCGCGATGCGCAGGTAGTGGCACAGGATCGTCGGCGTCGTGGCGGTATAGGCGGTGCCCAGCACGTCGCTGGAATCGAGTGGAATATCCGCCGTACCCGTCGCCGGGTCGAAGGCCCGGTCGCGCTCCGCCAGGAACTGCCGGCGCGGCACATCCGGCCAGCGAAAGGCGAAGGCGTTCTGCGGGTCGTTATACTGCGCGCGTTTCGTGTATTTCGTCTCGGCGTAGGGCGCGCCGCTGGTTCCCTCGGGCATGATGCTTCCTCTCTCCAGAACAGGTCTGCGGATAGTCTAGCCCCCGGCTCTTCGATTGTAACCAGCCGCCAACCGATTTTATTTGCCTATTTTTTAATCACCTTAATATGTTGTGCAAAATTTAGACAGATGCTACCGTTTTGCAGCGCAGCAATTCATGCTCACAGCCTGGAGAGAGCCGATGAGGCCGGGTGCAACGGCGTATAACGATGTCCTCGACCGGGATGGTACCGGGCCGTCGCTGCACGCGGCGCTGCATCTGACCCTGACCGACATGCCGTTGGGCAGGGAACCAAATTTCCTCGACATGCTGTCCGCAGACGAGCTGCAGACCCTAACCCGGCAGGGCCGGGAAACCCGGTATGCGCCCGGCGAGTTCTTCTTCCGCCAGGGCGATCCCCATTACGGCATCCACTTCATCAAGGCCGGCAAGGTGCGATCTTATTACAATGCAGCGAACGGGCGCGAAATTACCCTGGCCTATTGGCCCCGAGGCCATTTCGTCGGCGCGCCGCAGATCCTGGGCGGCGGCGAGCATATGTGGTCCTCGATCGCGGTCGAGCCCTCGGTCGGGCTCTGGCTGCCCGGCGAGAAGCTGAAGGAAATGATTTACCGGACGCCCGACCTCGCCATCGCGGTCATCGAAGGGCTCGTCCACAAGAGCAAGTGCTACACGGCACTACTGCAGATCATCGGGACCCAGTCGAAAACCAGCCGCCTCTGCCAGTTGCTGCTCACGCTGGCGCAGGTCAACAAGGAACAGCCGAACATCGCGCGCCTGGGGCAGCACTTCACGCAGAAGGAACTGGCCACCATGGTCGGCGCCACGCGGCAGGCGATCTCCACATCTCTGGACAAGCTGGAAAAGAAAAACCTGATCCGGCGTGTCGACGACGACATCTTCATCCTCGACATACACGGGCTTCGCCACCTCTGCGATTGAGCCCCCCGCCCGCCCACATTCCGCAACCTGTCCGCAAATATTTGCTGTCCGGCTGCCAACGGCCCCCACATAGTGTTTTCCCCTGCCCCCAGCCGGGACATCGGGCGGGACAACGCTGTGGAGAAGAGCCCATGTCACCGCCAAGCCTCGACTTCGTTTCGCTTCGCGCCGCCTATGCCAGTGGTTCGGCGGACCCGCTCGGCATTGCCGACAGCGTGCTGCAGGCCATCGCCGCCCGCGGCGACGACGGGGTCTGGATCTATCGCGTTCCCGAGAATGAGGTGCGGCAGCAGGCCAGAACCCTGGCCGCCCTGCCGGAATCCCTGCGATCCACGCTGCCGCTGTTCGGCCTCCCGTTCAGTGTCAAGGACTGCATCGATATCGCCGGGCTGCCAACAACGGCGGCCTGCCCCGGTTACCGCTACATCGCCGAACAGACCAACCTGACCGTCCGGAAGGCGCTCGACGCGGGCGCCATCCTGATCGGTAAAACCAACATGGACCAGTTTGCGACGGGGGTTGTCGGCGTGCGGACGCCCTATGGCGTTGCCCGCAACCCGTTCGATCCGGCCTATATCCCCGGCGGATCCAGTTCCGGCGCCGCGGTATCCGTTTCCGCCGGGCTGTGCAGTTTCGCCTTTGGCACCGATACCGGGGGGTCGGGGCGTGTGCCCGCCAGCTATAACAATGTGGTCGGCCTGAAGCCCACGCTCGGCGCGTTCAGCCGCAAGGACATGGTCAATGCCAGCCGCTCCTTCGACACGGTATCGGTCTATGCGCTGACCGCCCCGGATGCACTTGCGGTGTTCCGGCAATGCAGTGCCGTCGATCCGCACGACCCCTACAGCCGCCCCGTCCCGCCAGACGCCGCGACGCGGCCGGCGACCGGGCCGCTCCGGATCGCAATTCCTTCCGCCGGGACCCTGGAATTCTACGGCAACGATGCCGCCGCCGCGCTGTTCGCCGAAGGAGTCGCGGCCCTGGAATCGGAAGGCCATCAGCTCACGGAAATAGATTTCGATGTCTTCGCGGCAACCGGCCGCATGATGTTCGAGGACGCCTGGCTGGCGGAACGCTATGCCGCCGTCGGCGGTTTCATCGAACAGAACCCGCATAGCGTGGATGAGATCGTGCGGCAGGTCATTCTGGGATCGGCCCGGTTCTCCGCCGCGGAAGCCTTTGACTCGGTCCACAAGCTGAAGGAAAACGTCCAGGCGATCCGCGCCGCCCTGGCCGGTACGGACCTTCTGGTCGTGCCGACCGTCGGCACCGTCTACACGATCGATGCCGTGCGCGCCGACCCGCTCGCCACCAACGCAACGAACGGGCGCTATACCAATTTCGTGAATATGTCCGACATGGCGGCGGTGGCGGTCCCGAACGGTTTCCTGCCGTCGGGCATCCCGATGGGCGTCAGCTTCGTGGGCCCGGCCTTCAGCGAAACATTGCTGGCAGAGACCGCCGCGGCCTTCCATCGCGCCCGGGTCGGCACGCTCGGCGCGACCGGAACACGGCATCCGGATTTGTTACCGGCATAACCGGCGCAGAAATTTCTTCAGTCCCGGCTGGCGCCCCTGGTCTGCTGTTCGAAGGCGCGCAGGCTTTCCGTCCGGATCAGGTCCATGCACTGGCGCTTCAGCGCCACGAAAGAGGCGTCCAGGGTCATTTCGGCGGCGCGCGGCCGGGACAGGTCCACGGTGATTTCACGGATGATCCGCCCCGGGCTGGCGCTCATGACGACGATCCGGTCGGCCAGGAAAATCGCCTCGTCGATATCATGGGTCACGAAGACGACCGTGGGCCGGACCTCGCTCCATATCTGCAGCAGGCTTTCCTGCATCATCAGCCGGGTCTGCGCGTCCAGCGCGCCGAAGGGTTCGTCCATCAGCAGCACGCTGGGCGTATTCGCAAGCGCGCGGGCAATCGCCGTGCGCTGCTGCATGCCGCCGGACAGGGTCTGGGGGCGGCTTTCCGCAAAGGCGGACAGGCCCACCATCTCCAGCAGCCCGTCGGCGATACTGTTGGCTTCGGCGTCGCTCCTGCCATGCATCCGCGGGCCATGCGCGACATTGGCGCGGACATTCTTCCACGGAAACAGCGTCGGCTGCTGAAACACCATGCCGCGGTCGGCGCCGGGGCCCTCGATGGGCGCGCCGTCCAGGGTGACCGAGCCTTCGGTCGGAAATTCGAAACCCGCAATGGCATTCATGACCGTTGACTTGCCGCAGCCGGACGGCCCGACGATGCACAGGAATTCACCCGCGGCGATATCCACCGAAACCCGGTCGACGGCGATGAACTGGTCCGGGCCTTCGCCGAAAATCACGCTCATGTCCCGGATGACGATATGCCCGCGTTCGGCGCCGGCGGCCTTCCGCGTGTTGTCCTGGCTCACGTCGCCCCCGTCCATCATTGCCACCAGACGATCCGGTTCGCGACAATTGAAAAAACCTTGTCGGCTGCAAAGGCGATGATTCCGAGCATGACCAGCCCCCCCATCATCTGCCCCATCTGCAGGTTCTGCTGGGCGATATCGATCCGGTAGGCCAGCCCGGCGAAGGTTCCCGCCAGTTCGGCGGCGACCAGCGTGTAGAAGGATATACCGACCGACGTCCGCAACCCGACGAAAATATATGGCAGCGACCCCGGCAGCAGCACTTCGCGCAGCATCCGGTGTTCCGGGGTGCCCAGGGTCCGTGCGGCGCGGATCAGCTTTTCATCGACCCGCTGCACGCCCAGATGCGCCGCGATCCAGACGGTGAAGAACACGCCCCAGAACACCAGAAAATACTTTCCCAGTTCGCCAAGCCCGAACCACAGGATCACGATCGGCACGAAGGCGATGGGCGGGATGGGCCGCAACAGCTGGAACACCGGCCCCAGCAGGTTGGCGGCGAAGACGTACCGCCCGGTCACGATGCCAATCAGAATGCCGCTGACCGCACCGGCCGCAAAGCCGACCACGACGCGCGACAGGCTCATCGCGAAATCGGTCAGCAACTGGCCGCTGCTGAGCCAGTTCACCAGCGCGATGGCGACCGTGCTGGGCGGCGGAAACAGGATCACGTTGACGATACCCGAACGCGATATCACTTCCCAGCCGCACAGGAACAACGGCACCGAAAGCGCCAGGACGAAGCGATTCAATCGCTCCGTCCGGCCCTTCGATCCGCGGCCTGACCCTGGCTTCAGGCCGGTCGTTTGTTTCGCGGGCATTGCCTCGGATTCAGTAAGCCGAGAGGGTGACGCGGTCCGGTGCGATCTCGCGCAGCGGTCCGGGGAAAATCACCGAGGACCTGAAATCCGGCATCTCCGCACCCGGCGGATGATTGCCGGAGTCGAGCCGCCAGGCGGCATGCGCTTCCAGCACGTCGATCTGCCGCTGATCCAGGACCACGCTGTAGACATAATCCTTCCAGAGTTCGGCCAGCGTTTCGCGTTTCATGCCCACCACTGTCGAGATTGTCGTGATCGCATCCGCTTCATTGGCCTTCATCCAGGCTTCGGCATCCAGCATCGCGCTCAGGAACGCCTTTATCAGCGCCGGATTTTCCTTCAGGTAATCCTGCATCACGACGATGTTGAAGGTTTCGGAATAGACGCCGGCCGTATCGATCTGGGAGACGGCATCGCCCAGCGCCTTCTTGCCATTGGCGACATGCGGCTCCCAGGTGTTGTAGGCATCGATATCGCCGGCGGAGAGCGCCGGAATCATGTCCTGCGGCCGCAGGTTGGTGAGCGTGACATCGGCTTTGGTCAGCCCCGCCTTCTTCAGCAGCGCCATCGTGTAGACCTCGCTGCCCGTACCGGCGGTGAAGGCCAGCTTCTTGCCCTTCAGGTCGGCGGCGGTCTTGATGCCGGCAGCATTGCGGGTCAGGGTCTTCAGGTCGGAATATTCCATCCGCGCCAGGAAGGCGATGGGCTGCTTCGACATGGCCGCCGCCGTCGTCGGCGCCTCAGCGGTCGTCGCGATCTCCGCCGCACCGCCGAGCACGGCGTTGAGGCATTGTTTGCCGGACGTGAAGTTACTGACCGTAATCTCCAGCCCGTGCTTTTCAAAAAAGCCCTTGGCCTGGGCGACGATCGTGACGCCGGAAATCGGCGACAGGTTCTGTGCCAGCGTCGCCTTGAATTCGGCGGCGCCGGCCTGCATGCCGCCCGTCCCCGCGAGGAACGCCAGCGCGACCCCGCCAATAACCCGTTTGCGAATGTTCATGGTACCTCCTGTCTGTGCCGACTTCGCCGCCTGGCGAAGCGCGATCCAACCGGGCGCTGTCGAATAGCCAATGCCAGTGGGAACGGCGCCAGAAGAACGACTGGCGGAACAGCCACCGGATATGTCGGGGCAACCACAATGCTGCACCGCACCCATAACCCTACACTGCGCTGCACCGCAAACCAGCGGAAGCAAATATTTGCCTGCCCGCCGGCGGGCCGCGAAGAAGGAGCGGGAATCCGGGCGCAAACCAGGCTCAAATGGCCAGTGGATCGGAAGTGGCGGTTCCGGCAAACCACGGCCTGATTTTCAGGTGTGAGTGGGCGCGGCAACCATGTGGTCTTTAAGGGATGTAACCGCCCCCGAGCCCCGCGTTTCGGTGGCCGGTTCCTTGGGAGCCATATCTTGAGCGCCTCCCGCAGCCTGGATATCGCTATCGGTTTCGAAAGGTAGGCGTTACCGGATGCTGTCGGTCGTTCCGCTGTGAAGGCCGTTCCGGCCATGCCCGCTGTAATCGCGTAGGTCAGGAAGGGCGTTCGGCTGACAGCATTGTTTGCGCCCGCTCGCATCTCGTGTGGCGTATTGTAGATACGCAGTGCCGAACGTATTTTGCCCGGGCCGAACTCTGCGCGGAACGCGATTCAGGAAACAGTCCGGAACGCGAAAATGGCGGATCGCCTAACGGACTGTTTTCCGGGCGTCCTCCTTGATTCCGGCCTTGTTTAGTTCGTTCAGTTTTTCGAGCAGCAGGTCGGGGCTAGGCGGCATGTTCGCCGGACCGGGTTGAAAATCGTACTGGAATGGGATTGGCTTTCCGGCTCACTCGTTCGCGTGGAGGGAATCGATAAAGGCTTCGATGCTGTGAAAGGCGGCATCGACGCCGGGGATGAGGTCCACCACCTGGTCCCAGTCCTGGTGCGCGGCAGCCAGTTCAAGGGACTTCAGCAGCGCCGCTGCCGGGGTCGCGCCAATCGATTCCGATGCGCTTTTGGCCGCATGCGCAGCGTCGCCAAGCGCCCGGGCATCGCGTGCATCGAAAAACTCCTTTAGCTCTTCGGGCGTGCCGGCCATCGTGTCCCAGTAAATGGAAAGGATGTCCGCGATCTCATCCGTGTCGTCTGTACCGAGAAGACGCGAAAGAACGTCAAGATCGACCGGATTTTCCAAATCGTTCGGTGCGGCGGTGGTGGCAAATTCGGGCATTCGGTTTCTTCCCTGTTGCCACGTGACGACGATACGTTGCCGTCAAGACGTGGCACCCTTGCAAAAAAACAGCCGGTGATCCGGCAGAGCGCGCCGGACCACGGATTTCCAGAAATGCAGCATCGCGGGATTGGCCTAAATTTGAATTAGGGAGGAGGGTGAATTAACGCTTGCGTACTACGGTGAAGGATCCGTTAAGGCGGCGATACGCGCCACTGGCACCATGCACCGGCAGGTATCCGGCCTCTTTGGCCTGCCCCAAAAAAGTCATTATTGTTTCGG